>CALDJV010001128.1 GCA_937899305.1 uncultured Cytophagaceae bacterium | reverse complement strand
CTTAACTACGCACCACAATGAAAAAAAACCTATTGATGCTTGCCTTCTTGGGCATCTTGTTTACTTCGTGTAAAAATTCAGTATTGGATGAACTGCAACCACAAAAAGAAAACAGTGAAAAGCAAAGCATCTATTCCAGTATTGCCTTGAACCAAATCATCAAAACCGATAGAGTGTTTCAGGATGATTGGAATGGACTTGATGATGTGCCTTTTCGTAGCAGACACTACTACCCTAGCAATGGTTTGAATTTACCCGTAGTAGTCATTGCGCATGCTGATGGTGCTTCTCAGGATTACACAGACTATGACAACATTGGGTTTGCTTTAGCGGCTCAAAACATGTATGTCATCAGTATCAATCGTAAATCTTATGACATGGGGGCATACCATACCTTTGATGCATTACTCACGGCCCATTTAAAAAGATTGTACTTGGATAAAAATGGGCAAACCTTGCCTCTTTCTACGACATCTTCAGACAATGGATTTCAAATCCTTAGACCTCTTTCAAAAAATGTAATGTTGATTGGACATAGTGCCGGAGGACGTGCTATGTTGTACAAAGGTCCATCGATTATACAAAACCTGCACCTTGACTTGAAAGCGGTAGTAGGATTGGCTCCAACAATGAACCCTGAGGCGCCTGTGTTTTCTAATGTCCCATTTTTTATGATTCAAGGCACCGCAGATACTGATGGTGGTATTTGCAACCACTATCAAAAAGCAAGCAATGTATTTGATGCCCGAGCTAAAGTGCCCGTTTTTGAGGGCTATGCCGGAAACCAGGCCGAGCGTGCCTATATCATGCTCCATGCAGCGCATTATATGGAAGGCAATAGCAAGGTGGTCGCTTTGACCAAGGCCATTGCTCTGGCTTACCTGAAAACCAATCGAACGCTGTTGAATCAATATATTCGCAATCAAACCAATAAACTGGAAGGTACTTGGGTACAATACTGGGACAACGAAAACCAAGAAGTGGTATACAATGCACTCCCGGTATTTGGACAAGCATCGCCCCCTACGCTTACTGCCAATGGGGTTTATTTGTCACAAAATGCGGCCTATCGTCATTTGGGTAATGATCCAGAACGAACCAGTACTTTGCACCGATCTTATGCCCTCAAAATTACCAAAAACATCTTTCAATTGGGTAAGCACCAAGCCAGTTTTAAAATCGTTTTTCCCCAAACAATTCAAAACAGGCAGTACCTCAGATTTCGCGCGGGCGAATTGTTTGATTTTACCCAGAGAGAAGATTATAGCGCTGAAGGCTTGGACATCAGAATACGATTGATATACAAAGGTATTTATAGAAACAGTGTGAGTAAATGGGCCTCCATGAGCAATGTTTGTGGAAAGGTCATCAATCCCCATACTTTGCTTTGTCCTCGTAATATTATGAGCAGTTATGTCATGCCACTTACCGCTTTTGGCTACAACGGACAGCAAATCTCCGGGGTAGAATTTGACTTAGGAGGGGACTTTAATCAAACCTTGATGATGGATGACATTGCCTTTACCTACCCTTTGTTGAGTGTGGTAAATCCATCGTAACACCTACTCTACATTCTTCAAAAAACAAGACACAAACATCTTATAATCAACAACATAGCGATTGGTACAACGAAGTAGTAAACATGCTGCTTCGTTGTTTACTTGGCAGTAATTCATCTGAGTTATTGTTTTACTAAACCACAAATACACTTTTTTTATCATCTCAAAACAATCAAATCACCATGTGTTTCAACACCACAAAACTTCGTTTGCATTTTATCACTTTCACAGTCATCGTACTGAGCTTTGCATCTTGCCGTCAGGCTACGAAAGAAAAGTTACCTGTAGACCTTGCGACCGAACTTAAGACTGCAAAAATTTCTGAGCCTATAGTTATATTAGAGGGCCCAATAAGTACTATAGAGTTTTATGCCGATAACGATGGTATTACCATTGGCGAGGACCTTACCAAGGTAGCAAGAAAACAAGGAATTTTGGATCAGTTTGACCAAGCCGAACCGCATGAAATTTTTGAGGCCTTGACTGATCCATCGGTAGCTATGCCTATAGAAATTGCCCGAAACCCAGAAAGTGGACGGATTCAAACCAATAGAACCATTCGCTATGGAGGCAAACAAATGCGTATTGCTTCTAAGGCCATGGCTCAACTTGTAAAAGCTCGATATACCCAAGCCTCGGCCAATGCGAGAACAAGTGCTTGTTTCAATTATCTAGGCTTTCAGGAAGATTTTTGTATCCCGGTTCCGGGTGGACATGGCACTTGTGATTCATATGTGGTAGACGACCTCGATAAAATCTCAAATGGGCTTTACGATGCCGCCGATACTTGGACCAATAAGGTGTGTGGCAGGGTAATCGTTGGTTTTTACCGTAACATCAACGGTAGTTGGGTTAACACCCATGCTTACCTAAAAGGCAACGGTATTTGGAGGCTTCGTCGTTTTTATGGCTCAAGAAGACAATTAAGAGTGTTTAGACTATACGATGGAGGGGAATTGATGCGCGCAGCTACTTTGTTTTATAATAGGTAGTTTTTTTTAGTCCACAGTCGACGGTCCATAGTCCATAGTTTCTTTAGTTAGGAGTTGGGAGCTGGTAGTTCGTAGATTTTTTAGTCCATAGTCGATGGTCCATAGTCCATAGTTTGCGACGCGCTTTGCGCAACCATTTAGCCATCAGCGAAGCGGAACCTTTAGTCCTGAGCAAAGCCGAAGGAACTAACAATAAAGCAATTTAACCATAGAACAATGAGCCGAAGGCGGAACAATAGAATAATGAGCCATCCTGAAAATTTGGGGTGGCTTTTTTTATTGAAAATTTAGGAATGTTCGAACTATTCAAGTCAGGTATGTTTTTCTACTATATGCTAGACTATACAACCTATTGGTATTTGTTGCCCCTAGGAATTTTGATTGCCACACTTTATAATTCTACGGGGATTTCGGGAGCCAACTTTTGGATTCCAGTATTTATCCTATTGATGAAGGTGTCTTTGTTAGTGGCTTTTTGGTTGTCATTGGTGGCCATGTTATTCGGCTCGTTGGGAGGACTCATTGGGCATAGTAGGCAAGGTACTATTGTGTATAGTTTGGTCAAAAAGTATATTTTGGTGACCATTCCCTGTGCTGTGGTGGGGGCTTGTAGCCTAGACTATGTCAATGAAACTTGGCTTTTGCTTATTTTTGGTGCCTTTGCCTTGGTTTATGGGTTGGTGATGTTACTCAATAGCACCCTTTTACAAACATCTACCTCTGAAGCCTCTCATCGCCAAAAAGCGACCATTCAATACCCACAAGGAGCTTTGGGTGGTTTCTTAGTAGGGATGGTTTCGGTAGGTTTGGGGCCCTTGATTTTGCCTTACAATATCAATCATCGCGAAGTCAGTCATCACGCCCAAGCCATTGGTACTACCGTCATCATTGTTTTTTTGTCTAGCCTGAGTGCGGTATTGTGTCGCCTCACTCCTTCTTTTACCGTCTCTTTGCAGCAAAACATTCCCACCATTATGAGTATGTTCATTTATGTCATTCCGGGGGTACTCATTGGGGGGCAAATTGGCCCAGTGATTGCCAAAAAATTGAACTTAAAAGCCATGCGCATCTACGTATCGGTGTTGTTGTTGATCGTGGGTGGGTTGATGTTTGTAAGGTTTTTCAACTGATTATCAAATATTTATACCTGACAAACTTTGGTAATCTGTCAGGTAGGGTGTTCAGAATTGATGAATTTCTTCCCCTGGTTTTTGTAAGTAAAAATAGAGCGTTGTATCGGTTGCCAATAACCTTTTCTCCCCCTTTATCATCGTCATGATTCTTTAGTCATCCCGAACGCAGTTGAGGGATCTGGTTCTGGGTAACCGAT
>CALDJV010001127.1 GCA_937899305.1 uncultured Cytophagaceae bacterium | reverse complement strand
AGTAAAAGCCACTCTCCAAACATTGCATCTAAATCTATCAATGTAAAAAACGAGCTTACAAACACAAAGCAAATTAAATTTTTAAATATAACTTGAAACAAAATATTATTCTTTATAGTATATATATCAAAAACAGATGTAGAATTATATTTTTATATCATCTGTATCAGTGATCAAATTTAAATTATAACATTATGGAGAATCATATCATCATTGCAGTTGTATCTGGTGTTACCTCTCTTATCATCATAGCTTTATACAACTATCTACGACGCAAAAACAACAGCGTAGCCAATGCCTTTGGCGGTGTAGAAACCCAACTCAAAAAACGTTTTGACTTAATCCCCAATTTGGTAGCAGTCGTAAAAAAATACGCCCATCATGAGGAAAGTATTCTGACCAAGGTCGCCGAAGTACGCGCTTTGGCCAGCACTTCGGCTTCGTCAAACAATCAAAAAATGGCGCTAGACCATCAATTGGCGGCTGGAATACAGGGCTTGATGCTCTCGGTAGAAAACTACCCTACCATTCGAGCCAATGAAGGATTCACAAATTTGCAAAGGACCCTCAACGAGGTCGAGGCACAAATTTCGGCCGCTCGCCGCACCTACAATGCCGTAGTCACCGACTACAACAATGCGGTTCAGACTTTTCCTAACAATGTCATGGCGTGGCTCATGAACCTCAAAACCAAGCATGTTTTTCAGATAGAAGATTTTGAGCGGGAGCCTGTTTCGGTGGAGCAACTTTTTCAACCTAACCAATTATGATTCGGTCAGATGAGGTGAAAACCTTGTTTTACCGCAAGCTCAAAAAGAACTTCAAGCGGGTAGAAACCAGTCGTAAGTTGGTGATTAGGTACTTGTTGGCGCAAATTGTGAGTTATTTTTTGGTATTGGCCGTCATTTGCTATTGGCAATTTTTAACAAAGATCAACCCTGATATATTTTTGGCAGCTTTGATGATTAGTATAGGTTTAGTCTGTGGTTTTTCGGTAACACATAAAGCGCAGAAACAGACTTATCAGAAAAACTACAAACGCTATATCGTACAACCTATTGCCCAATGCATTGACCCCAACTGGTGTTATAAGCCTTTTAAGGGCATTCAGGTCAAAGATTTCAAAGCAAGCAAATTATTTCCGGCTGGTTTTGATCTGTACCAAAGCGACGATTTGATCTCGGGTACCATCGGGAAAACCGATTTTCAGTGTGCAGATGTACACATCCAAAAAATCAGAAATTTAAATGGGGTACGTTCGCTGTTTCAGGGCTTGTTTTTTCACGCAGATTTTCACAAACATTTTCGGGGTAAAATATTTGTAAGCCCTGATTTCACCAAGGGACGTTGGGGCAAAGCGGGTACTTTTATCCAAAAACATTTTGTGGGCCAAGGACAATTGGTAAAACTGGAAAATCAACAGTTTGAACGCCTGTTCATGGTGCATGCTACCAATCCTACCGAAGCTCGCTATGTGCTTACTCCGGTCATTATGGAAGCGATGGTAAAACTCAGACAGTTTTATGACAATCCTATTTATTTTGCTTTCATTGGTACACGCTTGTATTGTGCCATCGATTTTGAAGAAGCATTGTTTGAGCCTCATATTTTTCGTTCAGCAGTCAATTATCAAGATGTACAGTTTATGTACGCACTATTGAAAATAAATAAAATTATTGTGGAACAAATGCAGCTCAATACCCGCATCTGGACCAAAGCATAAGTAAGAGAAAAAGAGGGTTCATGAAAATTGACCTCCTTTTTTAACTTAGATTACCTACCCTACTTTGTAATACATCGTCTTATAAAAACAAAGTGTTTTCAAGATTTAGTGTAAGCATCCACTTACAAGGCCCTGCCTGATCGCAAGCTGATACTTCTGCTAGAGGGGATGATAATTTTTCCTCAAGATTGTAATAAACTTGACAGAATTATTAAATTGCCTCAAAGTTTTATTCAGAAACTAAGTAACGTATTCGCAATAACTGTCCGATTTAGACTTATTCCTCTTTGTTACACTTCGTTCCTTTTATTGCCCGTAGCCCTGCTACGAGCGCAAAAAGCGCCTCGTTTAACTTTGAGCAATTTCATTAAAACTCGACACTTATTTTGAAAACGTTACTAAAACTACATTTTACTAAAATGGCGGATAACATCACTATTACAGAGCAAGAAATCTTAGATGCACAAAAAGGCTGGGGAGAAGGTATTGTAGAAATTAGCAACGCACGTCTTGAGGGCCGTAGCTTTGAAGCTGCTGCCATAGGGCACATCAATAAGTTTTACAACTATGCTGAAGGCCCTGTTTTATTTAAACCTACCTTGGTTTCAGAAAGACAGTTCCGCACTACTTTTGAAGGAGCATTGTCTTACTTTATAGGAGGAAATAAGAATTTCCCAGAAGATCATGGGTTTGCCATTAAACCTTGGTCTGCAGTTCAGTGGGAAAACATTGGCATCAAAATCATTGGTAACATGGCGGTGGCAATGGGTAATTATTATTTCACCCACAGCCAAGAAATTGATGACAAGGGAGGCGTGAAGGAAATTAATCCTCCTAATGTTGTAAAAGTTGAATACTCATTTGCTTACACAAAAGATGCTAATGGTGCTTTAAAAATCGTTCTACACGATTCACACGTACCTTACAATCCCTCATAAATATCGAGGTTTGAAACAAACAAGTGTAAGGCTTGGCTCAGGCCAAGGCCTTATACCTTGTATAAATTCATTTTGTTTTCTCCTTTTTATTTTGCCGGATTGGTTTTCAACCGATTACGATAGAATATCACCCCGGCTGCCACCCCTCCTACTACCAGATAAAAAATGGTTTGGGTCAAATGAATCACTGTAGCCAGGGTAAGCGCTGGTGTGGCCGCTATCAGAAATGGAGCCAAGCCCAAGCCTTTGGTCACTAAGAAATGATATGCTCCCATACCTCCTCCTTGAATAGGCACTGATTTACCAATAGTACCTACTACCAGCAAGAAAAATCCCGCTTGAATACCCAAATGTTGGGTAGCTGGAACGGCAAAAAACCATCCATAAGTTGTCAGAAAATACGACGACCAAATCAGCAGAGTGTATCCTAAAAAACGCCATTTGTGCCGCATGTAATAAATACTTGAAAGCCCAGTGACTACTCCAATAATGAACTTGCGTAAACGGCCAAACCAACGTTTGCGCCATAACAGCCATAGCATTACAAAACCAATCACTACCAAAACAATGAGACTGTATAATATCCATTGCTTTGCCCAGATCAATTGTTGAAATGGGGTAAAAATGTTGTCCTGAAAAAACGTAGCGGCAATATCATATTGAAAAAAAAAGGTAAGCATTACCAATAATATCAAGCAGCCCATATCAATGGCTCGTTCAACCACCACCGTCCCCAATACTGACTCAAAATGGAGTTTTTCGCTACGCTGTACTAATACACAACGAGATATTTCGCCCAAACGAGGAACGCCCAGACTTACCAAATACCCAAACATCATGGCCCACCAAACATTCCAAAATGAGATTGAATTGGATGGATTTTGATTGGTGCCTTTATTCGTATTCAGTGGTATCAAGAGCAGCTTCCAACGCATTGCTCGGCTCAAATTTCCGGTAAACGAACCCAGTAATACCAACAAGCCCCAACGGTAATCTACTTTTTGCAGTTCTTGCACAATGAGGGTAAAATCCTGATCTTTGAAGGCCAACCATAATAACCCTCCACCCAACAAAAAAAAGAATAAGTTAAGCCAAAATTTCTTCATTGTAGTTTTCTTTAGTCCATAGTTTTTTTTTAGTTGGTAGTTCGTAGTCAGGAGTTGGTAGCAATTAAATGTAAAACAGATCCTTCCTTCGTCAGTACAAGAATGAAAAGTGATGCATCGCTTTGCGCAACCCGAAGTCCTGAGCGAAGCCGAAGGAACTAGCCATAAAACAATCAGCCAAAGGCCATTTTAGTCCACAGTCGACGGTCCAATGCTGTTTAGCGTAAACGCAGAGCTCCCTTTGGTCGGTTCCTTAAGATCTCAGGCTTATAGTGGTTATTCACGAATTGATTTTTGTGTCATTCCAAAGTTTTGAAATAAGTTTTTTAAAAAATCACTGATAATCAATAGTTTAATCGAATTAGAGATCACTATTTTCTTGGCTTCAAGACCAGTACGTCCCCTGTCCTTCCGAACCTTGGTGAGGATGAAGTTGGAATGCACGAAATTTCGTCGATACCTACTTCATCCTCTTTTTTACCCTTTTGTTTTAGGCGGAAGGACAGGGCAGGTATCGAATGAAAATGCCACTGCTAAAAGAAGTAGCATTGAATAGAATAGGAGCATATTTATTCGTAAAAAACATTATTTATTCACGCCTCGCGGAGCCATTTAACCATAGAACAATCGAATAATAATTTAGAAAATTGCACCAAATTAGCTAAAATTGACTATGGAAATTAATTTACAGGGAAAAAATATCCTCGTTACTGGGGCCAGTCGCGGCATTGGGGCTGCCATCGCTGAACAGTTGGGAAAATCAGGGGCCCGAGTAGCCATTCACTATGGGAAAAACAGGGCAAAAGCCGAAGAAATTGCGCAAAAAGCAGGAAATCAAGCCGCTGTTTTCCAAGCAAACCTGAACGATTCGGCCGCTTGTAATACATTGTTCTCGACTGTAATTCAGGAATTTGGACATATTGATGTATTGATCAATAATGCTGGAATTGCCATCCAATCTCCCCTCGAAAAAGATGATCAGGAATGGATTGAAGACTGGGAAAAAACCATGCAGGTGAATATGACTGCCTCTGCCATATTATCACGGGCGGCTATTCAGCATTTTCAGCAAGGTAAAGGGGGGCGACTCATTCACATTGCTTCAAGAGCGGCTTTTAGAGGCGATACGGTCGATTATATGGCATATGCAGCTTCTAAAGCAGCGATGGTTGCTTTTAGTAGATCTATAGCCAGAGGGTACGGCAAGCAAGGCATCACTTCTTTTGTCATTGCACCTGGGTTTACTGCTACTGACATGGCTCAGGATTTTATTGATGAGTATGGAATGGATTATGCTTTACAGGGCGTGGCGCTAGATCGTCTCACTCAACCTCAAGATTTGGCTCCTACTATAGTACTACTGGCCAGTGGCTTGGCCGACCACGCTACCGGCTGCACGATCGACATCAATGCGGGGAGTTATGTACATTAATTAGTTGTCTCTATAGTCCATAGTCCACGGTCGATAGTCCATAGTTTCTTTAGTTGGGAGTTGGTAGTCTGTAGTTCGTAGTTTTTTGTTCTAAAGTCCACAGTCGACGGTTCATAGTCCATAGTTTTTCGTCGCTTTGCGCAACCATTTAACAATGAGCGTAGCGGAACAATCTAGCAATAGAAAAATGCAACCATAAGCCAAAGGCGTAACAATGAGCGACCTTTGACCTTGAAATATTCACTGTTTGTAAAAATAATGGAAGATTTTGAAGTACGCATAGAGAAATTGTTCAAGCAATTGTATGTTTCTCTGGCCAACTACAGCAATAAATTTGTAAAAGATCAAGATGCTGCCCGTGAGGTCGTACAAGCCACTTTTGTCCATATTTTAGAGAAAGGTGAACTCCATATTACTACTTCGGAGGAGGCTTATCTGTATACTGCGGTACGCAACCGCTCACTCAACTATTTGAAAGCAAAGGTAAAACAGGCCGCTCGTTTCGAAGAAAATCCCCAAATTACAACTCAGGCATCCGATAATCAACTTCAAGAACTGGAATCAGATGACTTAGCACGTATTTTAGACCAGGCCATTGCCAGTCTTTCCGAAAAAACTCAAATTATTTTTCGCCTCAGTCGAGAAGAATCATTGACCTATAAAGAAATCAGTCAACAGCTAGATGTATCAGTCAAAACAGTCGAGTTTCATATCTCGACCGCCCTCAAAACCATTCGTTCATTTCTCGAAAAACACTGGTACCTACCTGTCATTCTGATAGTTATAAATTTTATTTAAAAAAACTTAATTTTTTCTTAGGGTATGTCCACGCCCTATTGTCATAAGGTTGAACTGATAATTTTAAACTACAATGAGTATTGAGTTCCTGATAAAGTATTTGATGCGACAAACCTCGGAGGTAGAAAATAAACAGGTAGAAAACTGGCTTGAACTCAGTCAAAAAAACCAGGTTTATTTGAATGAACTTCGTGGTTGGTTTGAAAAAGATGCTCCCCAAATTCGTTTGACGGATCAGGAGATTGCTCAAGATTGGCAAAAAGTAAAAGCACGGGTTAAGGCTACTCCGCAAGAAGCTGAAAAACCTACCCATAAAACGCGCAAAATGGCGCGTTGGTGGATTACTCGAGTAGCAGCAGTGCTTGTCATTGGGTTGGCCATTGGTCTTATTTATACCAATTTATCAAACAAAGGGCAAGATTCCCAGCGCCTCATTACAACCAACGCCCAAAAGCTAAGCAAACGGGCTTTGGAGTTGGCCGACGGATCTAAGGTGTGGCTCAATGCGGGAAGCAGGTTGCACTACCCCGAAAAATTTAGTCAAAATCAGCGACTCGTGCGCCTTGAGGGAGAAGGTTTCTTTGAAATAAAAAGAGATGAATCACGTCCTTTTAAAGTACAAACCAAGGCCCTCCAGGTTACGGTGCTGGGAACCTCGTTCAACATTCGCCAACAAGGGAATACGAGCACACAGGTTACGGTGAATACTGGAAAGGTGGCAGTAGCTACGCAAGACCAAAAACAGCGGGTAGAGCTGGTAAGGGGCGAAAGAAGTGATTTCGACTTTCAAAGCAAACAATTGACCAAGCAAACCAATCAAGATTTGAATTACCTTGCTTGGAAAACCAATACGTTGGTATTCAAGAAAGCGACTATGGAGCAAATCGTGTTGGATTTGAGTAAGCACTTTAAAGTAACAGTAGATTGTACACCCCAATTGCGCAAAAAATTTAGCTTCAATGGAACTTTCAAACGGCAATCGCTTGATGAAATTTTGCAGGTCATTGAACTTACCTTGGATGTCAAAGCCATCAAAAATGGACAAACCATACTCATTAAAAATAGTCAATAGTATTCAGTTCATAGCCGAACGAAATACCCTTACATTTAGATAGCCCCATATTTCGTTTTTATCAAAACGAGTCCAGTTACAAACTGGACCCTATCCAGAGGCATCAGTTCGGAAACTGATGCCAGTCCTTACTTGATAAAAACAAGCAAAAGAAAAAATAATCCAGGTTTTATCCCGGTTCAAAATATGTCACAATCCACCCCACGCCACCATTTTACTATAAATTAATTCAAACTCGTATATGAATCTTAGAGCAACACAATAATTGGTTGGTTTACAGCAAAAAAAGCCCTAACATTGAAACCAAAATACACGGAATATTATTTTGGGAAATAATGGCGGGTTTGCCAAAGCACTGCCATTTTGATAAGTATTGACTATGGATTTAAAAAAAACTGCCCTCCACGACGTACATGTGTCCTTGGGCGCCAAAATGGTAGAATTTGCTGGATACGCAATGCCAGTAAGATATAGTTCTGATAAGGAAGAACACTTTGCCGTAAGAGAAAGTGTGGGGGTATTTGACGTATCGCATATGGGAGAGTTTCTGCTCAAAGGCGAAAAAGCATTGGATCTGATTCAGAAGATTTCTTCCAATGATGCTACCAAGTTATACCCTGGCAAGGTGCAATATGCTTGTATGCCCAACGATCAGGGAGGAATTGTAGACGATATGGTGATCTACATGTTGGCCGAAAACGAATATTATTTGGTAGTGAATGCCTCTAATATCGAAAAAGACTGGAACTGGATTAGTCAACACAATACTTTTGGGGTAGAGATGACCAACTTGTCGGACCAAACGGCCATGTTTGCTGTACAGGGCCCTAAAGCTACTGAAGCCCTACAATCGCTTACCGAAGTAAATCTGGCTGAAATGGGTTACTACACTTTTGAGCGAGCCACTTTTGCTGGAGTGCCCAATATTATTATTTCGGCTACTGGGTATACTGGTTCAGGGGGAGTAGAATTGTACATTCCAGCTGAACATGCCGAAACCATTTGGAAAAAAGTATTTGAAGCAGGTAAAGATTTCAATATTCAGCCCATTGGCTTGGGTGCCCGTGATACCTTGCGCTTGGAAAAAGGATATTGTCTGTACGGCAACGACATTGATGATACTACCTCGCCCTTGGAAGCAGGACTAGGCTGGGTCACCAAGTTTACCAAAGATTTTGTAAACGCAGAGGCGCTCAAACAACAAAAAGAAGAAGGGGTAAAACGTCGCCTGGTTGCCTTTAAAATGATAGAAAAAGGCATTCCACGAAGTGGTTATGAGCTGTTGGATTTGAATGGTGAAAGTATTGGCAAAGCAACTTCAGGTTCTATGTCACCTTCGCTCAACGTAGGAATTGGACTAGGATACGTACAAAAGCCTCATAACAAAGTAGGTACTGAAATATTGGTGCAAGTGCGTAACAAACAGATCAAGGCCGAGGTAATCAAACTGCCTTTTGTATAGATTGAATAAAATTTTCAGAAATGGGGTATCAGAAAACACTGATGCCCTTTTCTATTTTAGTAAACTATCAATTTGAATGAAAAAATTAGAAGTCTGCCTTACCCCCGATTTGCTTTCTTATTACCCTCCTGAAGGCAAGGTAGTAGTAGTGATTGATATTTTTCGGGCAACCACTACCATGGTAGCCGCTTTGGCCAATGGTGTTGAAAGCATTACCCCAGTAGCGACTCTAGAGGAATGCAAATCGTTGCAGCAGCAAGGGTATTTGGCCGCTGCCGAAAGAGAAGGCAAAATGCCCGGTGGGTTTGACTTGGGAAACTCTCCGCTAAGCCACGTCCAACAAGATTTTTCTGGGCGTCGGTTAGCTATGACCACCAGCAATGGCACCTTGGCCATCACCAAGTCCAAAACGGCCGATCAAATCATTATTGGAGCGTTTATCAATATTACTGCGGTAGTAAATTACCTCCAGCACCAATCCAACGACATTTTATTGCTTTGTGCGGGTTGGAAAGGTCGGGTAAATATGGAAGATAGTTTGTTTGCGGGCGCAGTAGCCCAGGCATTGGTTCAAAATACTACCATTGCCAATGATGCCGCAGTGATGGCCCTGCATTTGTACCAAAATCATCAGACCAATATGGAAGGTTTCCTGAAAGATGGCTTGCATTATCATCGATTACAGCGTTTGGGTCTCGCCGAGGACATTGCGTTTTGTTTGAAAAAAGATGTATATCCACTGTTACCGGTATTTCAAGAAGGTGTTTTAATTGCAAAATAATGAGAACAATTACCAAATTATGGATACTTGGTTTATTGGGGGCGCTATTGGTGGGCTGCAATAGTAGCCAAACCCCCAAAACCGTTGCTCAGGCCTTGCTGAAGCATTATCAAACTGGCCAGTTTAAATCAGTGACTGGGCTATTTTTACCCCAATCTGAGGCTTACCGAGTGGCCGAAATAGTAGGAGCTCCCAAAGATTTCTTGAAAATAAAAGGAGTAGAAGGAGAAACCAATTATCAAGCCCGAATTATGGACATATTAAAGGCTAAAAGAAATGGTTTTAAGATTCACTGGGCACAAACAAAATTTGAAAAAATAATTGTCAAGTCTACCAAAAAACACCTTGAGTCTCTGGAAACCCAGGAGGTACTATTGTTGTTCAAAGGAAAAACCCTGTTTCAGCAACCCATCAAACTCGTAAAATTCAAAGGCAATACCTATTTATGGGAGGTAGGCGAGTTTGATCGTTTTCGAGCATCTAAATCAACGAAGGCTTAGGCCAATTAAAAAGTGGGGTATCGATATAATTTCCAAGAAAAATCCTAATACTTCCTTTCCTGATAAAACTGCTTTTAAAAAAACAATGCACGTTTTACAATCTGCCATTTTTTGTTTTACCTTGCGAAAAGTTTGGCCTTTACAAAACTAACCCATATCGTACGCCTTGCTGCCTCACAAATCCTTCGGCTTTGTTTGAAACCTGATAAAGAGCGTAATTGATGAAACTTGGCAATGACTAACGTAGCAAATTTACTTCGAAATATAGCGGTTGTTCAATCATTGGGTAACCTCCAAATCAACATTCAAAATATTCATTTTGATTCGCGTAAAATCACTCCTCAAGATTTATTTGTAGCAGTGAAAGGTACTCAAGTAGATGGTCATGATTATATCAATAAGGCCATTGATCAAGGAGCGAATGTAATTGTTTGTGAAGAATTACCTGACGACATTCAGGAAACCATTACCTATATCCAAGTAGCGAGCAGTGCCAAAGCACTGGGTTGGTTGGCCTCCAACTATTATGACAACCCGTCTCAAAAGCTAAAGCTGGTAGGCATTACCGGAACCAACGGAAAAACCACTACCGTAACCTTGTTGTATCAATTGTTCCAAAAACTAGGGTACCAAGTAGGGCTCTTGTCTACCATCCAAAACTACATTCATGAAACAGTGGTTCCAGCTCGACTCACCACACCCGACCCGTTAGAGCTCAATCGGTTGATGGCCGAAATGGTTCAAGTAGGTTGTACGCATTGTTTTATGGAGGTGAGTTCTCACGCGGTGGTACAAGGTCGTATTGCCGGACTGCAGTTTGCTGGCGCCGCCTTTACCAATATTTCTCACGATCATTTAGATTTTCACGAAACTTTTGCCAACTACATCGAGGCCAAGAAACAGTTTTTTGATGCGCTCCCTGCTTCGGCTTTTGCGCTGGTAAATGCTGATGACAAACGAGGTATGGTGATGCTACAAAACACCCGGGCACAAGTACAACGTACTTTTGCTCTGAAACAAATGGCGGATTTCAAGGCCCGAGTGGTAGAGAGTACGCTTCAAGGTTTGTTTGTTGAAGTAGAAGGGGTAGAAGTTTGGTTTCAAATGATTGGGTACTTCAATGCGTACAATTTATTGGGTATTTATGGTATTGCGATGCTGTTGGGAGAAGACTCCACCGAGGTATTGACCATTTTATCGGGGTTGAAATCGGCTCCAGGTAGATTTGAAAAAGTAATTGGAAACACCGGAACTACTGGAGTGGTAGATTATTCGCATACCCCCGATGCATTGGAAAATGTACTACAAACTATTTTTGAGTTGCGTCAAGATGGCCAAAAAATAATTACAGTAGTGGGTTGTGGAGGAAACCGAGATGCTACCAAACGCCCCATCATGGCTCGAATTGCTTGCCAATACAGTGATTTGGTCATACTTACTTCCGATAATCCTCGCTTTGAAGACCCCATGCAAATACTGGAAGATATGAAAAAAGGAGTGGCCATTGATGAAGAGCCCAAAACTTCTGTGATAGAGAACAGACGAGAAGCCATTGAGCAGGCTTGTGCTCTTGCTGGTGCTCAAGACATTGTATTGGTAGCAGGCAAAGGCCACGAAACCTATCAGGAAATAGAGGGAGTAAGACATTCGTTTGACGATCGTTTGGTCTTGAATGATTTTTTAAACAAATAATTGATGTTACGCGGTTGTTTTAAATCTATTGATTTTAATCGTTATATGGTTAAATTGCCATTAGTGAGCGGCAAGCATTTTGATTAAGAGGCATATTGCCCAAAAAATCA
>CALDJV010001126.1 GCA_937899305.1 uncultured Cytophagaceae bacterium | reverse complement strand
CTAGTTCGCTCAGTGGAGTGTTGTACGTAGATTTGATTGATGATCGAGATCAGCTCAAGCAGCAACTCCGGCTTGGTGTAAAAGCCGGGAAAGCAGCGGGCGATATCGTACTGGATACCGCCTATGCTCCAGGAACCTACCGCCTACGGGCCTATACCAAACTTATGACTTATGGGGCACGGGCCTATCTATTTCAGCGTAAATTTGAAATAGGAAAACCCAACCAATCATCTTTTGAGGGGAATCTTTCTTACGAATACCAGTTCAGTAATGAACAAGAATTGGTTCAGTATAAGTTGGTATTGCTTGATCAGTTCAATCAACCATTGAACAATCAGGAATTTGAGGTAATAGTCAAAACCAATGACAAGGTGTATCCTCGACAAAAAATGACGACCAATGCCCAGGGGATGATTCAGGGCACAATGGAAATTCCCAACACTGAAAAATCTCCCTACATAGAATTGATCGCGGTTGCCAACAATAAACTTTATAATACCTCTCGAAGCTTTTTTATCCCGGTTCACCACACAAAAAAGTACCTCAGTTTTTTTCCAGAGGGAGGGCATTTGGTAGCAGGCATTCCAAACCGGGTGGGTTTCAAGGCTACCAATCGGCAGGGCTTGGGCGTATCGGTAAAGGGACATATCGTGAACAATGCAGGCAAAAAAGTGGCGGAGTTTCAAAGTACCCATCTGGGCATGGGCAGTGTTGCATTTACTCCGCAAGCAAATCAAAAATATACCGCAGTCATTACGCAGCAAAACCACCCAGAACAACGTTTTGAACTGCCAGAGAGCTTACCTCAGGGGTTTGTTTTAAAAATACAACCTGCACCTCAAAACAGGTCCATCTTGTTGGTGCAGTCTCCCTTACGCAAACGAAAAAAGTTTACCATCATCGCCCATTGTCGGGGAAAGTCAATTTTTACGGCTTCGGGAAGCACCAAAAAAAACCGCCCCTTCAAAGTCACGCTCAACCATGATCAATTACCTTCAGGCATTCTTACTTTTACCGTTTTCGATGAGGAGATGAAACCCCAGTGTGAGCGCATCATATTTTCCCGTAACCCTCAAAAAGCCTTGCAAATCAGCATAGATACCACCTTAAACAATGCCGCTCCCCACGAAAAAGTCACCCTTGATTTGGCCGTGAGTAGTTTACGACGTACCAATGCCCAAGCTGATTTATCGGTCACAGTAGTAGACGAAAACTTGGTTGCGGCCAATCCGCAACACGCTCATATTCTGTCTCATTTATTGCTTACTTCCGATCTCAAGGGATACATTGAACAACCTAACTTTTATTTCAAAGATGAAAAACTGGAAACCCGTCAAGCTTTAGATTTGCTGATGATGACCCAGGGATGGCGCAGATTTACCTGGAAAAAAGTGGTCGCGGACAATTACAAAGCCCCCTCCTATAAAATAGAAAAAGCCCTTAGCATTGAAGGCGTGGTGACCACTCCGGCAGGCAAACTGGTAGATGATGCTTCGGTATCTTTGCTATCTCTAGACAAAAAAGTATTTGAAACAACTCAAACTTATGGAGGGGGAAAGTTTATTTTTGACAATCTTCAGGTAAACAAAGGGGCTCGTTTGGTATTGAAAGCAACGACCAAAAAAGGTAAAAGTAAACTCAAAGTGAAGTTGGGCAAATTGGCCGATACCCTCGAAATTAAACCACTTGCTGGCACACCTCACCTACAAAACAATTTGGCTCAACGAAAAGAATACTTGAAAAAGCAGGCCAAACAAGTACAATTGGTCAAGAGCCTGCAACTGGATCCATCGGTAAAAATGCTAGAGGAAGTACAAGTAAAAGCCCGAAAAATAACCGGACAAGATTACAAACAAAGAAAAGTGCAGCTTTATAGCCAACCCAGTTATAGGATTAGGGTAGATTCGGGGCACTTCAAGCCCAAGGACGGGGATGACTTTATGAACTATATCCAAGGAAAAATACCTTCCTTAAAAGTATTGTATAGAAATGATCGTTATACCCTTGTTTTTCGTGGATCACAACTCAACGAAGTCCTCGGACGCAACCCTGAAATATTGTATTTGTTGGATGGGCAGCCGGTAGATTCTGAAGTATTGAGATTGGTGCCTCCACAAAGTATTGCTTATATCGATATGATTGGACCAAGCCGAGCGGGTATGTATGGGGCTACTGCAGTCACCAACAGTGGTACCGCAATGAATGGTATTTTGGCGGTTTACACCAAAAAAGATTACAAACACCCCACTACTTTTCGCTATAGGGGCATCAAAGGCATTGTGTATCAACAGGGCTATCATCAGCCTCGTCAGTTTTATGTTCCCCCTTATGACAATCCGGCTTTTGTCAAAAACAAATTACCAGACTACCGCAGCACCATTTATTGGAATCCCACGGTGAAAGTTGTCAACGGAAAAGCCAAGGTTTCTTTTTTCAATGCCGAATCTATTACCAGGTATCTCATTATTGTGGAAGGCATTTCTAAAGAAGGTGAGATAGGACGCCTGACCTATCGCTATCAAATCAAAAACAAGGAATAGCCAATTTATATTATCTTGCGGGCCTTATTTTTTCAGGCATCAGCTGTTTTAACCTAATAAATACGATAAAAAACAAAATAAGTACGCATACAATTACAAGTAGCTTACTAGCTAGGGAGTAGCTAAAAAATAGTCTCCCTTACCACAACTCATTTTAACCTAAAATACAAATATGAAGATCAAATTTTACTTTATTTTTTGGGCCTATATACTTGTCTTAGGCCTGTCGCAATCGTCGTTTGCGCAACGCTTCCCGGTCATTATTCAAGGCAATGTATTGGATGCCGAAACCAACAAGCCCATCCAAAATGTCAATGTATTTTTATCGGGGACTACGGTGGGTACTTCCACTGGGCCAAATGGTAAATACACCATTCGTGACTCTGTTTTGGCCGGGAAGTATTCATTGGTGTATTCGCATGTGGGATATAATACCCAAGTCAAAGAATTGATGATCGTCCAGGAAGGTACCTTGCAAGAAGATACATTACGGGAAAATATATTAAAGGTAGATATGCTGCTCATTCCCAAACAAAATACCCTCAGTGAGGTGGTTGTCAAAGCCAAAAAAGATTTGGTTTGGCAAAAACAACTACAAGTTTTTCAGCGTGAGTTTTTAGGCACCTCCTCTATGGGAAAGCAATGTAAAATTCTGAATCCTTGGGTATTGAGCTTTAACCAAAGTAGAGATACCTTAATGGCATCTGCACCCAAAGAAGTCATTGTAGAAAATCAGGCATTGGGATATAAAATTTATTGTGATTTGGTGGCGTTTCATCACGTTAATTTTTTTACCACCTATCTGGCCTATTATCGTTTCGAGGCCCTCAAACCCCAGAATAATAAGCAAGCCCGAAAATGGAACAAAGCACGGCTACAGGCTTTCTATGGCTCTTTTCGGCATTTTTCCATTGCATTGTTACACGATCGCCTAAAAAAAGAAGGTTTTAAGATTAAGTATAGCAAACTATCGCCTGAAGCATATACTCCCGAGCAACCATTGACGCCTATTCAGCCCCAAAAATTACACTCAAAAAACCATATCATTTTACCTGATTACCTCAGCATTACCTATCGTAAACGGGAAGAAATGGAGTTTATAAAATCTATCATTAGTCAAGGTAAGAAAATAAGGGCCAGGGCAAGGTTTAGCCGAGCACTTCCTCAAAACTCCTGGATTAGCATCAAAGGAGGAAAGTTGAAAGTAAGTGATTTGGGGCTCATTCTGGATAACCCTCTAAAACTGCAAACCTATGGATACTGGGCTTGGCAAAGGGTAGGTAATCGGCTCCCCACTGGATTTATCCCCGAAAGATTGAATCAAGCCATTCAGCTCTCCAAAATTGGCAAGGTAAAACAATTGCAACGTTATGTCCAACGCCACCCACAGGAAAAAGTCTATTTGCACCAAGATAAGCCCTACTATGCTTTAGGTGACACCGTTTGGGTGAGTGGGTATGTCGTACAGGCTCAAAACCACAACCCTAGCAACCTCAGCCGGGTTCTTTATGTAGATTTGATAGACCCCAACGGCCAACTCAAACAACAGCTCAAACTAAAAGTAGAAAAAGGCAAAGCAGCAGGAGATTTTACCCTGGATACCGCCTATGTTTCTGGAACTTATCGCCTGCAGGCTTATACTAAATTGATGGCCACTGACCATCAAGATTATTTGTTTCAACGCGAATTTGAGGTGGGGCAGGTCACCAAGCAGTCTCTCACTGGCAACATTACCTACAAAAGCACTACAGCGAATGGTCAGCAATCAATTCGATATACATTGACCTTACAGGATCAATTCAGGCAGACCCTCAACGATCAAGATTTTGACCTATTGATTCGCACCAATCAAAAAGTTTATCGCCAACAAAGGCTCAAAACCAATGCCCAGGGAATCATTCAAGGCTCATTGGACATTCCTGCCTCAGAATCTTCTTCCCACTTGGAGTTCATCGCTAAAAACAAAGCAAAAGCAACACAACGTTTTTATATCTCAATAGGTCATCCCATCAAACAAGTGCGTTTTTTCCCCGAAGGAGGTCATTTAATAACGGGGGTTCCTAGTCAAGTTGCTTTCAAAGCCATCAACCACCAAGGCCTGGGGGTCAAGGTCCGTGGTCGGGTCATCAATCAAGTCGGGGAAGAAATCACCACCTTTGAAAGTGCCCACTTGGGCATGGGTAAGTTTACCTTTACTCCACAAAAGTCAGCCCAATATACCGTCATTGTATCCTCTGGTGATGGCTCTAAACAACAGTTTAAACTTCCGCAAGCCTTGCCTCAAGGATTCGTTCTGAATGTGTACCCCATATCTCAAAACCAATCCAAGCTCCGGCTACAATCACCACGACGCAAACGTACCAAGTTTATCATCATTGCCCATTGCCGAGGAAAGTCAGTATACACTGCCTCTGGTATTGTAAAACGAAACCGCCCTTTTGAAGCCATTATCAAACACGACCAACTTCCTTCTGGCATACTTACTTTTACTGTATTCGACGAATCCTTTGCTCCCCAATGTGAGCGTCTGGTTTTTTCTCGCAATCACCTACAAGACTTACAAATTAACTTGAATGCCCCTCCTCGGGCTACCCTTCCTCGTGAGCAGGTAACACTACAAATAGATGTGGGTAATCAACCAAATGCCAATCTCTCAATCGCAGTAGTAGACGAAAGCCTTGTTCAACACGATGCTCAACAAACCCATATTTTGTCTCATTTGCTCCTCACCTCTGACATCAAGGGATACATTGAGCAACCTAATTTTTATTTCAAAGATGAAAAACTAGCAACCCGAAAAGCGTTGGATTTGTTGATGATGACTCAGGGATGGCGCAGGTTTACTTGGCAACAGGTCAATACAAACCATCGCCAAACAAGCAAACAGCTCATTGAAAAATCTTTAAAAATTCAAGGTATGGTCACCAAACCATCTGGCAAGCCAGTGGCCGGGGCCAGTGTTACCTTGTTGTCGTTGGACCAAAAAGTGACGAAAATAACCCAAACTCGAGACGATGGCCGATTTTCTTTTGATCATTTGCAATTGTATAAAGGTGATCGCTTGGTGTTCAAGGCATTGACTGCCAACGGGAAAACAAAACTGAAAGTAAAATTGGATACTACCCTAAGCGCGCTAAATATCAAGCCTTTGCCACTTGCCTCTCGCTCAGGGATCAATGCAACTCAAGCCGACCCCAAGACCCTATACATACAGCATCAGGCCAAGCAATTGCAAATCAGAAAGAGCCTGCAACCTGATATTTCGGTAAAAATGCTTGAGGAAGTACAAGTCAAAGCAAAGAGAATAACCGGGCAACAATACTCCCAAAGAACCATCCAGCTCTATAGTCAACCCTCTTATCGGGTCCGGGTAGATTCGGGGCACTTCAAAGCGCGTGATGGCGATCTTTTCATGAATTATATTCAAGGCAAAATACCTTCATTAAAGGTCTATCGTCATAATACGGGTAGATATATGCTCACTTTCCGGGGTTCTGAATTGAATGCCGCCTGGGGGGGAAACCCTGAAATTATGTATTTGCTCGATGGTCAGCCAGTAGACTCTGAGGTATTGAGCATCATCGATCTCAGCAACATTGCCTATATTGATATGGTAAGCCCTGCCAAGGCCAGTTTGTATGCATCGGGGAGCTCTGGCGGCAGTGGGACTGCCATGAATGGCGTATTGGCCATATATACCAAAAAAGATTATACACATTCTAAAATTTTCCGGTATAGGGGCATCAAAAGCATCTTATACCAATACGGTTTTGATCAAGCTCGTCAGTTTTATGTTCCTCCTTACGATAATCCGGCTTTTGCAAAAAGCAGGCTGCCTGACTACCGTAGCACCATTTATTGGAATCCAGCGGTGAAGGTCGTCAACGGAAAAGCTAGAGTTTCTTTTTTCAATGCCGAATCTGTTACCAAATACCGGGTAATTATAGAAGGCATTTCCAATACAGGCCAAGTTGGCCGAATGATACATCGCTATCGAGTTAAAAGTAAAGAATAGCTTTAGCCACTATGCTTTATCAATAAATATTTGTTGTTTTCAAGTAAAGTTACTAGGGGCTGACAATCAATAAGTTCGTCTCTTTATGGAGTGTTCAAGAGGTAACCCACCCAATGAATGGGTAGGCTAAATGGAGCTGAAAACCTCCGACAAGTTTTGTATATATTTTTATGCCAAGTAATTCATAAAAAATAAAGTTTCGTTTTGACTTCAAGTTGAGGGTTCGTCTTTGGTCCACGGTCGACAGTCTAATGCTGTTTAGCGTAAACGCAGAGCTCCCTTTGGTCGGTTCCATAAGATCTTAGGCTTATAGTGGTTATTCA
>CALDJV010001125.1 GCA_937899305.1 uncultured Cytophagaceae bacterium | reverse complement strand
AAAATTCCAAATTATCAACTAACATATTTAGGTTTTTTATAGGGTGGTTTTAAAACCACAAAATAAGAAAAGTAGACGCAGTGACTGGGATCATTTCTACAGTAGCCGGAGACGGAACCATAGGAGACAGTGGAGATGGTGGCTTGGCTACTTCAGCCCAGTTGAGCCGACCTATTGGGGTGTTTGTAGATAGCAATGGAGACTTCTATATTGCTGATCGTGACAATAGCAAAATAAGGAAAGTGACGGCAAGCGATGGTAACATTACTACCATTGCCGGAACAGGCAGTGCGGGTTACAACAACGATGGCATCTTGGCTACTACTGCCGAATTGGACCGAGCGGTAGGCATTGCTGTGGCCAGCAATGGGGACGTATACATTGGAGACCGTAACAATTTTCGGGTGAGAAAAATCGATGCGGTGAGCGGAAACATCAGCACCATTGCCGGAGATGGTAACAATGGTTTTTCGGGTGATGGTGGTTTGGCCGTTTCGGCAGTATTGGGCAAACCTCGACAAGTTACTTTAGATGGCAATGGAGACTTGTTTTTTGCTGATTTAGACAATCACAGTATTCGTCGTATAGATGCCGATGGCTTTATTGAAACCATTGCTGGTTCGGGAACAACCACTGGAGGGTATTCAGGAGATGGTGGCGCGGCTACATCGGCTGAACTCAACGAGCCAAGAGATATGGCGGTAGATGCCAACGGGAATATTTATGTGGCTGATAGAAACAATCATGTGATTAGAAAACTCACCCCCAATGTGGTACAGCGACAAACCCAAACCAACATCATTATTGCGGAAGCCACCTCAACTTCGATGTATCCCAACCCAGCTTCTCAGCAAGTAACGATTCAAAACGGAGCAGCAAAGCAAGTCGTATTGATGAGCTTACAAGGCAAGGTACTTCATCAGGTGAAAACAAATGATGGGCGAGCTGAGTTAAATCTGGCAATGCTAAAATCAGGGGTGTATTTCATCAGAGTTTTAGATACCAATGGCCAACTCATTGACTCTAAAAATTTGGTAGTCAATCGTTGATCTTCATTGTGATAACTATTTGAAAAGGAGAATATGCCTTAAATAATCAAGCGTTCTTTGTTATTTATAAGGCATATCTCACCATTGATAAACTCAAACCCTTGTTTCATAAATTAGGTGCCTCTTCTACTAACAAAATCACTTATCTTAGTGATATTCAGACTAAGATGCGGTACTGGTGACGAAAAACATCTTATCTGAAAGATATTGTTCATCGTGCTTGTTGTTTCTAGAAGGGAAAACAACATACCTAAACCTAAATTTATGCAATGAGAGTGTTTTTGACAATATGGGGTATAAGCCTGCTATTGCTTGTACCTTTGGTAAGTAGTGCGGAAGTGCCAAAAATCGATAAATCACTGATTCGCAAACAACGTAAGCAAATTAGAAAACAACGTCGTCAACAGCGACGAATTCGACGGTTGCAAAAGTTCTTGCGTTCCAAAAGAGGGAAGCGGTTACAAAAAAGAATCGAACGAAGAGTAAACCGAAAACGAGTGGTACGTAAGCAGGGGGTCAGTATAAAAATAGGCTTGGTAGGTTTATTGCTCATATTAGGGACAATTGTTTGGTTGGTGAATGGAAGCCTATTGCTTATTTGGATTGCATTGGGGATTATTGGTTTCTTTTTGTTACTTGGTTTGATAGCCTTGATTATTGGCATTAGTACGACTTGACTTTACTGTTTTTAGATTGATTGATATCAAACCTGACTGTCGTTGGTTGACCATTTGGAGTTTGGTTTAAATATAAAAAATAACGGCAAGTCGCTTCATCAGGTGAAAACAAATGATGGGCGAGCTGAGTTAAATTTAGAGACACTAAATTCGGGTGTGTATTTTATCAGAGTTTTAGATGCCAATGGCCAACTCATGCATACCAAAACTTTAGTAGTCAATCATTAGGGAAGCTTTGGCGTACATCAATGTATTTACTAGAGTATTCTCTGAATCTAAATTAACCCATTTAATGATGAGGGAGTGTTTTTTCAAACACTCCCTTTTTTATGATTGGTGAGACGAATAACCTCCGATTACGCTTTGACAATTCGCTTGACAATGGTGGCATTTTTGGTATACAAACGTAATAAATAGCTGCCCTTGGGCCATTGGGCAATGCGAATGCTTTTTTGTGGGCCTTCCTCCAAAGTTCCTCTTGCAATGACCTTTCCCTGGGTATCAATGGCTTCAAAACGAATGAGGTCGGTAGCGTGATGATTCAAGGTAAGATAAATGATATCAGTAGTTGGGTTGGGGTATACCTGTAAAGCCTGGGATGGCAAAACAGTAAGTCCACTTACCACGGTGGTATTAAATTCCCATTGCCCTTTCTCAAAGCCAGCGAACGCATTACTTCGCACATTTGTAAAAGCGGACGAAGGAATGGTGACATAATAACTGGTATTGGGTTCTAGTTTGGTTGCATTGAAAGTAATGACTGCTTGGCGTCCTTCCACTACCACATTGGAAGAGGCAACCGAAATAAAGTCGACCAAATCATCCTGGGTATTGTATATTTCAACAAATCCCCCACCTTTTTGGATGTCTTCGGAGAAGTGGATGGTCAAGGTATTAAAAACCGCCTGGACAGTACTTTGATGAGCGGGTGAGAGGGTTTCTACCAAAGGTACTTGAGAGGCTCCCGTGGTAAACTGCCAGGTAGTTTGATCGGTAATTCCAGCAAACACCAAACCTGCCTCATCTTGAAAAGTTCCCGAAGGTATGCTCATATAGTATTGGGTGTTGGGTTCCAGAAACTGCCCCAGTTGAATAGCAACCTCTTGATCTTGGACACTTATTTGGCTCGAGCCAATCGCAATGGCCAAAACTTCTTCATCATTGGCTACTTTCTTGATTACAACCGCTCCATTTCTTCCCTTCACTATTTTTTCAGAGAATATCATTTTCAAGGGAGAGATATTGACTTGGACATTGGTACCTTGGTGAATGGGAACGGTTTGAACCAAGGTAGGTGGAGCAGGGGTGCCCAACGAAAAATTCCAGGTGGTTTGATCATTGATTCCAGTAAAATCATTACCCAGCACATCTTGTACAGCGGCCGAAGGCAACGTAACGTAATAACTGACCTCATCGGTAAGCAAACCATCCAGCCGAATATTCACCGTTTTTCCATTGATAGTTACCAAGTTACTACGGACATTGATTAACTGCACCAGTTCACCCGAACTCGCCTTTTTGATACGCACATACCCACTGCCTTTCTGCACTTCTTCCGAAAAAGTAATGGTCAATGATGTCAATGAAGCCGCTTGGTAGTGAGTGCTATTATCGGCAGGAACAAGGCTTTCGATGATGGGTCTTTCATTTTTATTGATAATGAACGACCAAGCAGAATTGTGGTGAATCCCCGCAAATAAATTACCGGAGACATCTTTTACAAACCCTCGAGGCAAGATGATATAATAGTGCCCTTCGGGTAATACAGCAATGCTTACAATGAGTGAAGAGCCTATGTCAGCCGTCGCACTTACCGCAATACGTTGTACTACCCGATCAGAGCCTCGGTGCTTGATCAATAACTCCCCAGTGCCTTTGTGAATTTTTTCGGTAAATGTGAGCCTTAAACTAGTAAGGTCAATGGACATTTCCTGTTGGTTGCTTGGAAAGGTAGATTTGAGTAATGGACCATTTTTATCTATGACATTGACCGTGACCGGATGACTTTCAATCGTGAGTCCTGGTATTTTACTATTCGTTACTTTGCAAACATAGGTGCCTGCGTCTTCGCTGGCAATGTTATTTTTGACAAATAGAGGATTGGTTGACTTACTCGTGATGCCAATACTGCTTCCATCTTTGAACCATTGATAGCGATTGTCGCTTCCTCCGTTGACCAATCCACTGATGTTTAAGTTTTCTCCATCATTGATTGTAATGGTAGTGGAAGAGATGGTATATTTTGATTGAGGGGTATAACTGCTGACTTTGAGCCTATTGAGTAAAATATGCTCAAACTGCAAGGCGTTGTTTTGAACCCAGAACAAGGTAGGTCTAAATGAGGTTTTACCAGAAAAATTGGGTAAAGAAGTAAGTTGATTATCCTGTAATTCTAGGCGCCGGATACGCGTCAAATCACCCAACTCTGAGGGAATACTGGTGAGTTGGTTGTTCCCCAAATGTAATTGGGTCAGGTTTGTCAAATCACCAATCTCGGCAGGAAGCGTTTGAAGGCGGTTATCTTCTAAGTTTAACTCTTCAAGATTCCCTAAGCTCCCTATTTCCTTGGGTAGGGTAGCAAGGCGGTTATCCTGAAGGTATAGTTTATTCAAATTTACTAGCTGACTGATAGAAGCAGGAAGGCTTGTAAATTGATTGCTTCGTAGACTCAATGTTTCCAAAAGTACCAAATGTTCTATTTCGCTTGGTATGGCACCCTCAAGTTGGTTATCGCCCAATGACAGGCTTTTGAGTTGAGTGAGTTGCTGGAGTTCAGTAGGAAGGGTTCCGGTGAATTTGTTACCGTACAAACTGAGTACCACCAGCTGAGTCAAATTACCCACTTCGGGAGGAATGGCGCCAGTCAAGGTATTGTTTGACAACCCTAAACTAGTGAGTGCAGTCAATTTGCCCACGGTTGCAGGGATGCTCCCTGCTATAGAATTGTTCGTGATCCTCAAACTAACTAACTGAGGTAGGTCACCAATCTCATGTGGTATCGTTCCTACAAGGTTGTTTCTATTAAATTGGATTTGGGTAACATGCTCCCCTGCAACTGTAATGCCTTGCCAGGTATCGTCTACGTCGTTTGCCGTAGCCGTCGTGTTGATGTTTTCCCAACCCGTACGATTGGTCCAACCATCTCCATTGGTTGCATTGTAAAACTTTTTGAGGGCATCAAATTCTGATTGAGGAATTTGCCCTAAGGCGATTTGGGTGCATAATAGTCCCCACACAACCGCCCATTGTCGGCAGACAGTGAAAAAGTAATTCATGGATTATGTTTTGTGTTATGTTGTTTGGTTACCTGATAGATTACGCTTGGTAAATGCTTCTTAGAGAGGAGTTTGACTACTATTTTTAATGCTTAAGTAGGGCTTTTGGCTCTCTTGACAAGCTTTTCAGACATAGCATTGGCTTCATCTCATTTTTGAGAAATACTTCAAGAATAATCAGACCTGAAAGTATAACAACCAAAGATTATTTGCCACGCGTTGTCGTTATTTTAACAATTCGATAATGATTACGCTTCAAAGATGATGAAGACACCATCTGGCCATAAAATAAGATGGGTGGCCAATATTGATGATTAGAGTGTGTCGTGATGCCTTGATGGTGGTGCAGATAAGGACAAAAAAAGGGGAAAACTTTTTAAAAGCTTCCCCCTTTAATTTTGTCTGCTGAATAAACTTATTGCTTGGCATTCAAGCGAATCATCTCTGACAAAATGTGTCCTCCATTTTGCAAGGAAACATCCCGTTTTTCGTCTTTCTTCAACTGCTTGTCACGCTCTTTACGCTCTTTTCTCTTTTTGTCCCACTTGGCCTTTTCAGCGCGTCGTTTGGTTTCGTTCAGCGATACCACCGTATTTTTTCTTTCGGCTTTAATTTCTTTGATATCACTCAACAGGTTTTTCAAGTCTTCGTCAGTATTTAGTCGTTGTGTAAAATACTGATTGAGCTGCTTCACAAGTTTGCCATTGACATGATCGGTGGTAGCAAAATTAGAAGACCTGATCTCGTCCCAAGGCAATGAGCTAGGTTGCGCACTTTCGCCTACTTCTTTACTTGAGTAAGGCGAAGGGAGCTTGATATCTGGAGTAACTCCTTTATTCTGAGTACTGCTTCCGGTAATGCGGTAATATTTGGCCAAGGTAAGATTTAACTGACCGGCTTTTTTCTTATCAGAAATAAAACGTCCCAAATTAATGACGTTCTGTACCGAGCCTTTACCATAGGTTTGTTCCCCAATGATGATTCCTCGCTTGTAGTCTTGAATGGCCCCTGAGAAAATTTCGGAAGCAGAAGCACTAAAACGATTTACCAATACTCCCAAAGGTCCAGTATACACTTGTTTTTCATCTTCGTCTTTCAGTTCATCAATTTTACCATCGGTCCCTTTTACTTGCACTACGGGCCCGGTTTTGATAAACAATCCGGTAAGGTCAATGGCTTCTTTGAGTGAGCCACCTCCGTTGTAGCGAAGGTCAATCAACACCCCATCTACATTTTCGGCTTCTAGTTCTTTGAGCAAGCGACGGGTATCGTTACTGGTACTTGCGTAGTCTTTTTGTTTTTTCTGGTAAGCGTCAAAATCCAGGTAAAACGAAGGAATGTTAATGACTCCTATCTTATAGCTTTTGTTGTTATGTTTCAGGGTGATGATCTTCTTAGAAGCTTTTTGCTCTTCCAATTTGATCTTATCACGTACCATTCGTACAATTTTTGGCTTCCCATCAGTAGAAGCATCGTGGGGGATCAATTTCAATCGTACTACCGATCCTTTGGGGCCACGAATGAGCTGAACTACCTCAGTGATTCTCCAACCTACTACATCTACAAATTCTTTGTCGTCACCCTGAGCCACTGCAATTACCTTGTCGTTAGGGTGTAGGGCCTTGCTCTTAAAGGCGGGGCCACCTGGGCGAACTTCTTTGATTACGGTGTAGTCATTTTCGGTGCCCAACAAAGCTCCAATGCCTTCCAATGCCTTGCTCATACGAATCTTGAAATTGTCCGAAGAAATCGGTGAGAAATAATTGGTGTGGGGGTCATAGGTTTCAGAAAGCGCATTCATATAGGTTTGAAATACATCTTCTGAAGTATATTGACTGATGTTTTTCTTGTAGTTGGCAAAACGTCTCTTCAACGTTTTTAGAATATCAGCAT
>CALDJV010001124.1 GCA_937899305.1 uncultured Cytophagaceae bacterium | reverse complement strand
TTTTGAAAAGTATTGATTTTCAGATACTTATAAAGTTTTACCAAGTTTTCAAGAAAAATAGGGTTTCGCATTGACTTCAAGTTGAGGGTGCGTCTTTGGTCCACAGTCGACAGTCCATAGTCCACAGACGAGGATTTTGATCAACAAAACCCTGTTTTTCAACTTGTTTAAAGCGAACAATTATTTTTTCAATCTTATTAAAGTAATAGGTTAAAAATAACTGACTGTTTTTTAAGAGATATTTTTGATTGAACGAAACATTATTTTTCTCGATAATGTTTCGTTCATGATTGTCAATAAAATATAGTGCACTCAATCAAGATTTTTGAACCTCAATTCGTTGTTTATTTTTAACCGTTACTTCCGTTTTTAATAAATTATTTGCTATCTTGAAAAAGACCGACTCCTAGTCATTTATTATGAACTCATAGCTAAATATTCCGAAGCATTATGAAACTTTTTCCCTGCCAAAGCTCCGTGTTTGTTTCAGGGCATACCACCGAAGAAATTGTACATAAACTAGATACTGCCATCAAGCCAGCCAAAGTCAAAGAAGATGTCTTGTCTGAGCATTGGTTGCTACCCACACGTAGTTTAGAGCAAGATTATCCTTTTCGAGGTTCATTGCAAGAAGCCAACTTCCGTATTGCCCGCAAAATGGCCTACCCTGAATACTTTATGCCTATGATCGAGGGCCGCATCGAGTCTACTTCCAAAGGATGCATTTTGTTTGTAGAATATTCGTTGCTCAAAGGAACCCGCTTTTTTATGTCTACTGCTTTGGTTTTCACGCTGTTGATTGGTTTTTTCTTTTTGCTATCCGAACGCAATCTTTGGTACTTTTTGGCCTCGTTGTTTACCATAGGGGTGGGTTATGGAGTCACCTGGTTGAGTTTTCAACAAAAAGTAAAAATGTGCCGCGACTTGCTGGAAGAAACTCTAGATAAGGAGGTTTGAGGCCTGCTTGAATGAATACATTTTTTGTTGGGATTTGAGCAACACGATACCAACAGATTGAAGTTTAGATGATATTCTAATTAATTCCCAAATCATGCACGAAAGAAGCTTCCCAGCGTATGTTTTGGATCCCTACTCCTATGAGCTCTTCAATGATGCCCATGATTGCAATGGTGATTTCGAACAAACTCGTGATGCAATCAAAATCTATCAAATTTTTATATTCCAAAGCCCCTGCACATTCTACCAATTGTTGAAATCTCAAGTCGGGTAGACAAGGAATCATTTGTGATTTAAATAAGCTAAATTTATTTTTCTTGGTTTTGAGCACTTCTTTATAGGCTAAACTCGGAAGTTGAAGACCAGAATATTGGGAAAGTAATTGCCAAGTTTCAAGAATATTTTCATCAGGAATAAATGAGGTTAACTTGCGTTGAGGAGCCATTTGCTCAGTAATACCAAGTCGATGTAAGCCTGTTTCCAAGCGTTGAGCGAGATGATTGTACAGCGGTTTGGGTGGTTGAACAATTGAAATATGATGGTAGAGCCATTTTACAACATCTCCCAAGCAACCCATATTTTCGGCTTCCGGATCAGGAATTGCTACTCTAAATTCCTTTTCAAACCGCATAATTAATTCTACCCCGTCTAGACCCATGTGATCATGAATTTACTTCAAAATTCCCAAATAAGCACTCCAGATACCCACTTCACTGGCGTATTGTTTGGCCATCACCCGAGAGATTTGGGCAATGTGACCCAAGTCGTGGATTGTCCAGGTAGAGAGTAGTTGCTTGAGGGTGGCTTTACCTAGTTGGGGGTGGACGCCTTCTTTTTGTAAGTCTTCAGCCGAGAGGTTCATCGCCCGGAGTTTGTTCAGGTTTTGGGCCCTCAACTGGGCAAAAGTATCGAGCAATGTTTCCAGCGTTTTACCCTGACTGGCTTCAAACTGGGCAAAACGATCAAAGGATTCAAATGTTTTATCAGAAGCATTGCCCAAAATGATTTCAGCACGAGGTACCCAATCAGTTTTTTCACCGTGAATTAGATGGCCTACCACGTCAAACGGGCTCCAGGTATCTCCTCCTTCGTTGTGTTGACTCCACTCGGGGGAAATACCTTGTAACAAAGTTTGGAGCACCCGAGGAGTACGTTCCAGAATCTCGAAGGTTTTGTTGAGATCAAATTCCATAAGTATTGTTGTAAAATAAGGGTTATTCAGCTCTAAAGCAAAATAGTCAAATTGGCTTGAAATCATCACCAAAATGACTATTTTGTTGTATTAGTGTTCATACTTATTGGCAGAAGTGAGGCTTGAATGGTTATATGACCAAACCAAACCTTTAGCGAGTGCAGCAAAGTCAATTGTTACGCAACGCATTGCGCAACAATAAAACAATATAACCATTTAGCCATGAACTACTTGCCGTCTTCTTTCAGCATTTTTTCAAGATCCTTGATGGACTTCCCTTTCAAGGCCTCGTCTTGCTTTTCTTTGATAATAGACAAGATTTTTTGGTTATGCTCTTTGTCGTCCGCCTTTTGTTTCGCGGCTTCTTTTTCTTCTACCTTAGTATTCAAGACATCAAGCACAATATCGAAACGAAGCTTGATTATTTTATCCTTGTCGGTCTTTTTTTCAAGGAATGATTTACTCTTACTATTCTTGTAAGCTTCTTCCAAAGATACCGCCAAGGCATCCAATTCGGCTAGAGATAGCCCCCAAAGTTGTTCCACGTTAAGGTGGCCTTTCGTAGTTTGGATACGTAATTTTAATTTACTTGCTTCTTTGTAAATCATTGATTTATCTGTTTAAAATTTAACTTTTAACATTCTTTTAAAATTGCCCGAGCATTTCACAACCAGCTCATCCCTGACAGTAGCATTGAACCCTACCCCCGACAACTGCTTGTCGGTTGGTTCGATCATGTGGGTGTTTCCTAATACCTCCATCACTTTTTTGTGTTTCAGGATATCTGGCAACAAGTTTTCGTTATGAAAACCCCTAATCTTGCCCGCAGCTTTACAGTTTTCGAGCATGAAGAAATAATGAAGGTTTCCTGCCTCATTGTCGCCCCAATGGTTGGGCGATTTACACACCAAATTCACCTTGTAGAAGTTGTTCGTCTCCAGTCCCCAAATTTCTTTGGATTGGCCAGCTTGTGGCAAATGGTGTTTAATAGAAAATACCCCATTTTTTAGCGTGACATCGGCCACCTTTACGTTGCCAATCACGGGCCTGTCATAGGCATATGAATATACCTCGCCATTGAATTCAATTTCCGCTTTGAATCCTTGTGAGTTTTTACCCCTAAATTGATTCACCCATAGTCGGTACACCCCTTCCCCCATCTTTTCCAGCTTGGTCCAGGTAATGTTCTCGACGGCTAACTTTCCTTTGGGGTTGGTGTTGTCCACATCCAATTGCCCCGAAAACGAGGTTCTTTTGTTCTTTTGATCCTTTCGGTATCCAGAAGAATAACCAATTTGGGTACGGTTAGGCTCTTGAGCCCAGGCATCCAAATCAGAACCATCCAAACCATTCTTGTCATTCCAGGCCAGTCTGAAGTTCAAGGCCCCGTCTACGTTTCCTCCTGCATCTTTCACGGCTTGTTTCAACATACTTTTCCCGGCCAGGTTGCCTTTGAATGTCCAGGAGTAATTCTTAGCGATATTTCCCCACTTGGTCACCTGTTTTGAGTCAGGGTTTACCGAGGTGGTCAATGTTACCAAGTTTCCTTCCATTCTGTTGTCAAGATATGCCTCAATAGAGGTACAAGAAGGAAGAATATCGGCCATAAATTTCTCAATCGAGACCTCGTTCAGTGCATTAAATTCACTTCTTTTATGCCGGGTTGGGGTGGCTTTCAAGTTGTCAAAAATGGACAACTCTTTTATTTTACCATCTCCACCATTCATATGAAGTATCTCAGAGGCCTTGATGTCATCAATATTGGCCAATCTTCTATGGAAGGCTTCTTCCAAACCATTTTCCAGGATAAATTTCTTGGCTTCCTCAATCTGGCGTTGACTGATGGGCGACTTTGCCTTATGATAATTTGCGGGGTCTACCCTTTTATTCCAATTTACACAAGCCTTATTTAACTCTTGACCTTCGGCCAATTCGGTACAAAATACCCCAATCAGAGTGTTTTTAAATTTAGCGACTCGCTCATCCATATCGTGAGACGAAACCCAACAAAAAACAGCTTTGTCAAAGGTGGAACGCTCATAGGCTTGTTTCCACTTGCGTATTTCTTGCACCGCATGCAAGTGCGCGTTTCCGTCTAACAAGGCCCCTTGCTTGATGAGGTCAATCACCACATTGAGGGTATCCAAGGGGAGCTCTTCCATGGCTCTTTTGAATACCGCATATTTGTCTTTGTAGGTAGCTTCAATTTGTTCTCTGGAATGCTCAGTAAAATCAACATATTTCTTGGGCAAGTGAACACAAAAGTGATTGAACTCATATATCTTTTCAGTATTGACTACTCCGAATTTGTCCACCTCTTCTTGGGTGTATTTCTTCAGGTTAGATTCAACCCCCAGCTTAAATGACTTTTGATTCTTCTTGCAAGATTCGTAGCTCAGCTTCTGATCCAGTCTATGGTAAGTTTCAACGAATACCCCACTGATGCCCGATTCTTTGATCAATTCATCACAGGCCAGGGCCGAGGCCGAATACTTGCCTACCTCTCCCAAGTCTGAAAATATAGACATGAGGTTGCCTTCTGAATCAACTGCCACAATATTGCCATACCTTCTCATGAAACTTCTGCAGGTGTTACAATTATGGGTAGAACTTGCGGGGTCTCTGAATACTTGTTCGTTTTCGAAAGAAAGTAAATAAGTTACCCATAAATCATCCCAAGAGACATTTGCTCTAAACAACATCCCAGTTGCACACATTTTTGCAAATTGCTCTTGAATCTGCTTGTTAAATTGCTTAAAGTTCATTGTGCTTCACTTTAGATTAAACATTGTTGATTTTTTCTTTTTAAATCACTCAATTTTTAATTGATGTTTCAAAGATGAAGCAGTTGTACGCAGTGTTTGTGCGTAGTTGAAAAAAATATTTTTTTAGATAATTTTATTTACAATTTACCCCAATGCATTGCCTTTTGTCTTGCTTGGTTTATTGTATAGGCGGGCTTGGTAGTAAATTTTATAGTACTTATAGAGCGCCTTAAAGCCTGAAAGGTTCCGCTGCTTTTTGGTAAGAAATACATTCAATTTCCCTCACCAGACCATACTACCCGGCTTTTTTATGGCTTTTTTACTAATTTCGTAGTTAATATGACAAAAATTAGAATAGGAGGAGTGCCGGAACACTTCAATTTACCCATTCACTTGGCCAATGAAAACGGAGATTTTCATAAAGAAGGCATCACAATAGAATGGACAGATTTTGGAGGCGGAACAGGAGAAATGATACAGGCGTTGCGCAATAATGAAGTGGACCTGTGTATTATATTAACCGAAGGAGTTATACTGGATATCATCAATGGGAACCCTTCCAAAATTATCAGTGAATACATTACTACTCCACTTTGTTGGGGAATACATACCAATATCAATAATCCACTGAACGAATACAGCCAAATTTATAACAAGCAATACGCGATCAGTAGAAATGGTTCGGGTTCTCATTTAATGGCGATTATAGATGCAAACGGAAAAGGAGTCGCGCTCCAAGAAAACCAATTTGAGATTGTGAAGAACCTGGACGGAGCCCTGAAATCCTTGGAAAGTTTAAATACCGACGTTTTCTACTGGGAAAAATTTACCACCAAGCCTTATGTAGATCAAGGTTTATTGAAAAGAATTGGAGAGTTTCCTACTCCATGGTCTTCCTTTGTAGTGGCGGCTACCGATCATATTTTGGACAAGCAGGCCGACATTGTTGACAAAATATTAGACATCATTCAGGAGAGTTGTGCCAATTTTATGGCAAATGACAAAGCGGTGATTCCGATGGTGGCAGAGCGTTATCAATTGAAGCCAGAAGATGCAGAAAACTGGTTTCACCGAACCGAATGGGCAACCCATGGTTGGGTGAGTGATAAAATGCTACAATCGGTGGTTTACAATTTGAAACTGGCTCACATTTTAGAGCAGGATAAAGCGATTCCGGAGTTAGTCTGGAAGAGATAAAATGAGAAATGTACGACCGTATATTCAAGGCCTGACAGTTTCTTGGGTTTTACCTTTTGGGGAAACTGTCAGGTTTAAAGTTTCATAAAGTAGTTATTTTAACTATCCTTTCAACTCTACCACCATCTCGATCTCTACCGCAAAGTTAAAAGGAATGACCATCCCTACTGCAGAACGGGCATGCCCTTCCTCGAATAACTTATTGAGTAGGTCTGAAGCACCATTGATGACACCCGAGGTGTTGTCAAACCCAGCGCCTACATTCACCATGCCCAATACTTTGATGACCCGGTTTACTTCGTTGATATCAGCCACCGTGCCCACGGCTCGCAGACAATTATAAGCGCAGATTTCAGCGGCTTTGTAGGCGGTTTCTAAATTGACTTCGTCGCCTACTCGACCCTTGTAAATGGTATCATCAAGAGCCGACACCTGCCCCGAGGTAAATACCAGGTTGCCGGTGCGGGTAGCAGGTAAAAACGGGTGTTTGAAGGTGGCCAAATCGGTAGGGGCGTAGTCGTAGCCCAATTCTTTTAATTTTTCTGTGATCATGTTTTTGAAGTTATGATTGATAGTTTTACTTAAGTAAAGTTGTTGTGCTATTGTTCCGCTTCGCTCATTGTTAAATGGCTCTATTGTTTCGCTGCGCTTATGGTTAAATTGCTCCGCTTCGCTGATTGTTACAGCTCTCCTGACGAAGGAAGGATCTAAATGGCTGCGCAACGTGATGATTGATTGTTAATTGTTCCGCTCGTATATTTATAAAAAGGAAATTACTATTTGAAAAAT
>CALDJV010001123.1 GCA_937899305.1 uncultured Cytophagaceae bacterium | reverse complement strand
TTAGTTTATTTTTTCCATTTTACTAAGAGCTAAAATCGCATACCTATAATTAGAATATCGTCGGTTTGGGGCTTGTCGCCTTTCCAATCTTCCAGCTCTTGATCAAGGCGGGCTTTTTGTTCGGCCATCGGCAAATGACTGATTTCTAGCAACAATTTACGAAACCTTTTGGAGAGGTACTTGGAGTTTTTTGGGCCTCCAAACTGATCTTGGAAACCATCCGAAAAGATGTAAAAAGCATCTCCTTCTTGATAAGGCACTCGATGCGAGTCAAATTTTTTATTTTTGATTTGTCCTCCTCCAATCGGATATTTCGAGCCTTTGATGATATTAATCTCGCCATCTCTCACAAAATACAGTGGGTTTTTAGCTCCAGCAAATTCTACTCGTTTGTGTTCTTCATCAATGACCAGCAACGACATGTCCATCCCTTCATTAGAACGCCCTCCCTCCTCTTGCTTGAGGTATTTGCGAATGGTACGGTCTAGTTTATCCAATATTCGGCGCGGTTTGATAATTTTATCTTCCAATACAATGGCATTCAATAAGTCGTTGCCAATCAAAGTCATAAACGCACCTGGCACACCATGGCCCGTACAATCTACCGCCGCAATCACGTGTTTGGTATCTTCAAACCCCTTAAAGACGGACTGTAATCCTTCGTCAGTTTGTTCAATTGCATAGAGGGTTTCAGGTACTGTTTCCGAAAACCAGTAAAAATCTCCACTCACAATGTCTTTGGGTTCAAACAAGATAAACACATCTTTAAAGTAGTTGGTGATGTTGTCTTGCTCGGGTAACATCGCTTGCTGAATGCGTCGAGCATAACGAATACTTGCCGAAGTTTTCTTGTAGGCAGTTTCTACCTGATTGGTTTTTTGTTCAATCTCTTTTAGAAATTGAGCCTTCGAGAAAGCCGATACAGCGTGTTCTTGAAAACGATCCAATTTTTGAATATCTGCCTCTTTTACTTCCAGGCGCTTTGAATAACTATCAAAAATCATGACTCCTTCAATAGTTTTAGGATCACCAATATTAATCGTAATGGCCAACGAGGAGCTCGGTCGATAATTGGGCATCAGCGAAGTACCATTTTGCGAAGGGTACAACTTATAAAAACCATCCGCCAAGGGCTGGCCTTTGGTCACGTATTGAATCACGTGCTCATAGTCCAAGCTGGTTTGAGGCAATTCACCCTCACCATATCCAGCCACGGCCAACACTCTAAAATCTTTTTTCAAGCTGCTGTAATCCAAAAACATGCCTTTTTCGGCCGCTGGAAAAAACTCCATAGCTTGTTCCAACAATACTTGCAACACCTTTTCCAGTTCTACTTCCTGATTGATGGTACGCACTACATCATCCAAGGTACTTAATTCATCGGCTTTTTGCTGGATTTCTCTGGTCCGTTCTCCTATTCTGGCCTCCAGTTCTTCGTTCCGTTTTTGTAGGCGAATCACTCGCAGGTAATAAAATAGTACTCCCAACGAAATTGCTCCCAATACAATGAGAATGGTAAACCAACGCGTTTGATAAAAATAAGGCTGAATGTAAAACGAAACCTCCGCTCCTTTTTCGTTCCAGAGTCCATCGCTATTGGTAGCCCTTACCCTAAAGGTATAGCTTCCTGGAGTCAGGTTGTTGTAATAAGCTTCGCGTTTGTTGCCCACGTTTACCCATTTGTCTTCAAACCCTTCTAGTTTGATCTCGAAAATCACTTTACTGGGCGCCAATAAGCTCAAACTTGCGTAATGAAACTCAAACTTGCCTGTTCCAGGTTTGAAATCAAGCGCTTGATGAATCTCGTATGTTTTGTTGTTGGCCACCACTTTATTAATCACCACAGGTGGCACCAACTTATTGGTTCGAATGTTATAAGGATTGATAACCGCTACACCTGCTGTAGTAGGATACCATAACAACCCATTGCGATCGCGACACACCGCAGGCTGTGAAGCAGTAGAACAATCACTGCTCTTCATTCCGTCATCTTCCTGATATAGCACACTTTTTACTCGCTTTATCTTTTTGGCAAAAAACTGATCTAATTCTTCTTTTTTCACCCAAAAAATACCGTTACTCGACGACATCCACATTCTTCGGCCATCGTCTACTGTAATAGAATGGATGGCATCTAGAGCCAGCCCTTCGTGTACGGTAATACTTTGAACTTGTCCATTTTTGACGCGCCCCAGTCCCCCTTTGGTTCCTACCCAAATGACTCCTTCCTGGTCTTCGTACAAGGAAAAAATCAAATCACTGATCAACCCTTCTTTGATTGTGTAGGTGTACACTTCTCCGTTAGGAGCCAAACAATTCAATCCTCCTCCGTCGGTTCCCGCCCAGAGATTTCCTTTGCGATCTTCCAACACCGGATTGATGGAGTTTTCGGACAAACCTTCGCGGGTGGAGTAATTTTTAAACTTCCCTTTCTTAAAGCGACTCAAACCAGTACGGGTTCCAATCCAAATAACCCCGTTTTTACCCTTGGTCATCGTTCGAATCACATTACCGGCCAATCCTTCTACGGTGGAGTATTGTTTTACCTCAAAAGACATCTCTTCTTTGTCTTTGTCTTTGTCTTTGAAAGTAAGCACATTGATTCCCCCTCCATAAGTTCCTAACCAAATGCGTCCTTCGTCGTCTTCCAAAATAGAGCGCACATAGTTGTTCGTCAATCCATCAGCTTTGGTAAAATTTCTAAACTTTCGGTCTTTAAAATAACTCACTCCACCGCTGACTGTACCTATCCAAATTCCGCCCGAACTATCTTCAAAAACACAGTTTGCTACATTGTCAGTCAGGCCTTCAGTTTCACTGTAATTATCAAACTTTCCATCCCGTAAACGGTTGAGGCCTCCACGATTCAATCCAATCCAAAGACTCCCTTCTTGGTCTTCACACAGCGCCATAATACTATTGACCGAAAGCCCTTGCTCCACTTTAAAATGATCGAATCGGGGTTTATCAGAAAGCAATTCATCTTCAGTCAGACGATTGAGTCCCCCACTTTGAGTCCCAATCCACAGCGTGCCAAAATGATCTTGCCGCAAGCAGGTGATGTATTTATCAGTCAATCCTTCTTTGAGGTGAAAATCATCTTGTTGTTCAGTAGAAGGATTCCAACGCACCAAATCAGAGTGAGTACCAATCCAAATTTGTTCGTTTTTGTCTTCCAGTAAACTGGTCACATTGCGACTGAGTAATAAAATTTTGTTTGAGTAATCGGTAAAAGTATTGTTGCTGTAGCTACATACCCCTCGGTTGGTGCCTATCCACAAAGTATTGTCTAGGGTAACATGCAAGGTATTGATACGATCAGAAGGGAGTCCATCGCGTCGGAAATAGGAAGTAAATTTTCCATTCTTGAATTTGGCCAAACCCCGTCGGGTGCCAATCCATAATGTACTATCAGGGGTTTCTACCAAAGCAGTAATGGCATCATTTGGCAAACCATTGACTCTAGTATAAGTCACAAACTTACCGTCTTTCATCTTGGTGAGTCCGCCACTATTGGTTCCAAACCATAAATTTTTTCTGAGGTCTTCGTAAACGACCAACGCACCACTGGTACGCAAAGCCTTGACATTACTGGTATTAAAAGTTTTGAACTCTACTCCATCAAATCGAGCTACCCCTTCGTAAGTAGCCAACCATATGTAACCATCATGTCCTTGAGTAATGGAAGCAATGCTGTTTTGAGGAAGTCCTTGAGGCTTTTGCCAAACATCGCATTGAAACTGAGAAATGGCTTTTTTAGGAGATAATCCATATTTTTCTGGAGATTTATTTTGCCCAAAAACAAGGGACATCCCAAATATATAACCGCCCAAAAACAAAAAAATAAACCTTACACTTCTTAAATAGTCCTTCATCATAGCAGCACCCTTTGTCCTCGTTGAGGCGGGGAAATATAGTATAAATTAAAACTGTTGCCTTGAATATCTTGTATCTCAACAAAATGTGTGCAAAGTTACAAGCTTACCATCAAGTACGAAATAAAAACTCAATTTGATTTCACCTTATAGGACAAACACGCTGGGTCAGTCCAAGTGTAAAGGCTTGACTAAAACATCCAATCAACTGAATCAAACAATTGAAGGTTTACCATCGTATAAATAAGTTATTGTAACGTATTTTAATATAAATAAGAACAACATGAGAAAAGGATCAAATCGAAAAATGACCGTGAAAGTATTGTCTAAACAACAACTAGCCAAGCTAAAAGGCGGCAGTACAAACGCGGGTAAACTAGAAGTAAAAGGCTTGGAAATTGACGCCAACGCCAAGAAGTAATGGCATTCGCATATATTTTTATTCACTCAGAAAACACCAAAAACTTGCCTTTTGGTGTTTTCTAGTTTAAAAGTTTATAGATTTCGAATCATTCATCAAAACCTTTAAGTTATTTAGACGAATTACAACATGTTCGCCCCCTTCTATTTTATAAAACTGTTAATAGCTCCAATAGC
>CALDJV010001122.1 GCA_937899305.1 uncultured Cytophagaceae bacterium | reverse complement strand
AACCTTTTACTCGTACAATAAGTTCACACTCAGTTTTTTATTATTAGTAATAATCGAGGTAAATTTAATGGATAAAAAGTACTCCTGATTTTTTTTCGAGCAAAAACTATTCTAATAAGTTTTTTTGTTGATCACTTCTTGTAAGGTCTTGGCGCAACACAATGTTGTTTAATTAACCGAAAAATGTTGATAAACGAACTACATGGGTAAGCCAAACTCAATGTAATAAATAATTGAAGAAGTGGGCTGACGCTCCCAAATCCTCTTTAAAACGACCAAAGGCCAGCTCAGCACATTAGAGCAAAAATTGATTTTTCTTTTTAGTAGTCAGGTTATTTAAAACCCTTTCTAAAATCGACGATTTTAATCCTGACAGGATCTGATATACCTGTCAGGTAGGCTGTTCAAAATTTCAAAAAAGTACCCCTCGTTTTTGGCGCCTTTATGAGTTTCAGAAATTAGAGTAGTTCTATTGTTAGAATAATATACTCATTTAAATCTTGTGATAAAAGTGAAAGACGTTCAATGCCACCAGAGGCCCCTCTTACTCTCCCCAAAAGGGGAGAAAACGTCGCGGAGAAGCTACCGCGAGTAACGTTCCTCCCCTTTCGGGGAGGTTAGGAGGGGCTTGGTTGGTACTCAACTTCTTTGATAAAAACCAGGGGAAGAAATTCACCAATTTTGAACAGCCTACCTGTCAGGATTGCTTATGCGTTGATGAAAACTTATTTTGAACAAGTTACTTCACCACCAAACGCTTTACTATCTCTTCTTTCCCGTTGGTGATTTTCACGTAATAAAGTCCTGGTTTTAAACCACTCACCTCCAGGTTTTCGGTGTTGTTTTTCAATTGCCCCTTGGTAATTTCTACCCCGGAGGCACCAAAAACGGCATAGCTTATTTTTCCTTTAAGCCCGGTTATTTTTACGGTATTGTGAGCATCTACCAAATTGGGTTTTAATGTCACTTTGGGGTTGCCCAGTACTGAAACAGCACTTGTTTGTCGAGCATTTGCCCGGCCACCGTTGACTAACTGGCTCCCAATGTTATTATGCCCCTGTAGCCAAAAACCTTTATTCATTTCAGCTTTCCATCGATTTCTGATCACTGCATTTTTTTCCACCCGCGTATCTCCCCAATATCCACTATTGTAAGGTGCGGCCCAAGTTCTTTGCGAATCCCAATCGGCGTTGATGTAAGCCACTGCTCTGATGACATTAGCATTGTCTCGAATATACTTAAAATAAGGTGCAAACCACTCTTTCCATATTTGCTGACCAGTTTTAGATTGCCGATTTTGTCCAACTCCACCAGGACCAAACCCACCATTTTTGAAGTTACGCCGGGTACCCGCTTGCAAATCATAACCTTGTGGTGCAGACTCTGCAATCATCACAGGTTTCTTGCGTTGTTTGGCAAAGTTTAGTAACCTATCAGATGCACTTTTGCTGGTGAACCGCCCCCTAAACTTATAACTAGGTGCTAAAAACCAGGAAATCCCACACCAGTCCACGTACTTATCTCCCGGATACCAAGCAGCTATATTAGGATGACCCAAATCAGGGTAAGCACTGACGTGCCATACAAAGGCTACATTGGAAGCTCCCGCCGCTCTTACCCCATCTACAATTTTACGGAATGCCTTTTTATAGGCAGCTGGTGATACATAATTGTTCCAGGGAGCCTCACACTCATATCCTAAACGGAGGTAAACTGGCTTGCCTACTCTTTTACAAAAATCGGCTAAACGCTTAATATCAGCAGATTTTCGTCCGTTCCCAATGTCTTGAACTCCCGTGCGAAACCAGGTTTGAGACGCATTGCCATTGGCAAAATTAACTCCTATTACCAATGCTGATTTTCGATAATTAAAAGCAGCTTTGTGCGCATTCAAAGGCCCTGCTCCCCAATCCACGTTTCGGTTGGTTGGTCTTCCGGCTGGGTTTTGACCCAAAGCACCGTACTCTGGATTACCAGAATTACGCAACAAATGAAACGATAAGTAGGTAGTAATCCCTCCAGGAACCTTAAACTGTCTCGAGTTAATATAACCATTCACCGATGCCAAATCTTGCCCAACGATAAATAAAGTTTTACCACCTTTAGGAGTCAGTTTACCTCCTATTTTTTGAGCAAAGCTACCCTGAGTGATTATAGTTAATAAAAAACAAATATAAAGTGATGGTACAAACCGCTGTTTACAGTGGTACAAAGCATTATGAATCGTTCTCATGTCTAAACTTTGGTTAAGTGTAATAAATTTAATTGCAATGCTCATTAAAGAACAAAGCGCTCCCAGTCAATGATTTAGGAATTTCTCAAAACCATTATTCGTTTTATTAATCGTCTTAGCTAAAACAGGCAAACTCGAGGAAGGCTATAAAAATAATTCTTGTTGGTATTTATACTTTAAGTTGTTGTCTAATTACTTTCCTCAACAAGAATTGATCTTTATATAAGTCAACTTTTGTACTCTTTAATGAATCAATTGCACAAACAACTTCTGCATTTTACTTTTAAACTCCAAAATTACAATTCAAAAAATAGGACTGAATACACTGATAAACAGCACTTTATAAATCCGCTATACACTTTAAAAACAAATACAATAGATTGAAAAACGAATGATGAGATTCCAATAGGATAGATAAGTCTCAAATGAGGGGAAAACTTTAATACGCTAAAAAAAACAGAAGTAACATCCCTTTTTAGCTCGCACTAAAAGTACTTTTAGCTTTATGATACTTTACAGGTATTACTAAGTCAGTAAGCATCTAGTAAACAAAAAATCCAAGAATAGTTATATTTCAAAAAAGCCTTTGAAGGTGCTCTCCCCCAAAGGCTTCTATTTCTTATAACTATGACAAGGTCAAATAGACCCACTTTATTTCTTTACTGTAGGAGAAGCACGAGGAATGTAATCGTCTTGAGCTACTGCCGACAATACCTGACACCATTCGTAAGCAGATGGCCTCAAAACTGGATTGTAGTGCCCTCCATCAAAGCAACGAATGAAAAGCCTTTGGAGGAGTTTGGGTAAGTTTTCAAAATGTATGTGAGGTTCAGGAATTACATCAAAGTATTGCACCCGGATGCCTTGTGGAAATAAACCAGCCTCAATCTTCTGTTCATTAGAAACCATGTTGTGGTAAGGCTCACGACAGGTTCCAGTAAATGGATGCAATCCAAACATCAGTTTATAAAAAATGACTCCCAATGAAAAACGATCCCAGGTTTCGGGAATGGTATCTGTTCTAAAATCCAATTGTCCCATCTCTCCTGGGCTGTATTCTCCGGTGTGTTTTTCGGCCGAAAACAACAATTTTTCATCCTCTACGATCTGTACTGAGTCCAGATCAATGATAGAAACCTGGCCATCACTGGTAATTCGTATGTTTTCTGGTTTGATATCTACAAAAACAAAATGCTTGGTACGGTGAATCTGACTAAAAGCAGCGGCAATATTGTAACATAGTCGGGCCCGGTTATGCATTCCAAGGGAGCTTACCCGGTCAAATTTATGATGCCAGGTAGCGTCTAGTTTCATAGAAGGCTTCAGCGTACACAAAGAAGTAAGATCTACTTCACCCTTGGCTTTTTTCATGATGAATCCCACAAAATTATCTGGGTCTACCGATCCGCTAAATATTGGTTCTTCTGGGAAAATAACGGAATAACCATCTTTTAGGTCCGGGCGATGATCAATCAAGTAGTTGATTTTTTTGTAACGGTTGTGGGTACGTTCTTTTTCGTGGTAGATTTTGGCGACATGGTTATGATAATCCGAAGCGCCCACAATGCTATGTACACTTCCTTCTCCTCCGCTTCCCAAGGCATTGGGGTTGAGTTCGATCTTCTGTCCCTTACTATTGACAATCTTTTGGGGTAATTGATTCATATATTTTAAAGGTTAACTTTTTGTCATTGAAAACTACCAGTTTCCAATGTACAAATAAATGATCACTTGATAAAATGATTGATGTAGGATTGATTTTGTTCTGTATTTGTTACTCGCAATCGGCTACACATCTATTACTTTTATCGATAATAAAGGACTTGTTGTTGCGCAAAACCTTGGATTTTCCGTCATTAAACGGTGAAATTTTCTCATACTCAAAGGGAATAATGAGTTTACCTTGGGGATTGATAAACCCCCAAAGATGAGAGGTCGTATCTTTGACTCCTACCAGATCGTCTGAAAACTGGCTCACATCCCAATAAGCGGGCTCAATTTTACCTACCCCTTCTGCGTCAATAAACCCCCACTTTTTACTATCAGCCATCTGTATTGGTAACAATCCTTCAGCATAGGTACCTACTGCCATCACCCCTGGTAGCTCGATCCGCTTGGCATGCGCTCCAAAATGTAAAATAAAATAAGTCTTTTTTTCCTGAGCAATGGCTATTCCATCGCTTATCGCCCCGGCAAAATCGTACTGTTGAGGAGTCAATTCTTTGCCACTAATATGTATATAGCCAT
>CALDJV010001121.1 GCA_937899305.1 uncultured Cytophagaceae bacterium | reverse complement strand
ATCCCTTAGTTTGTTCAATTTAGTAACATTATTCAAAATAAGCATCCCGAAAATCAAATACTTACTCAAAAACAAACAAATCAACCCTTACCTTTAGAATCACTCAGTTTTTGATGAAGGGTATCCTCAATGAAATCGTTGACCATGGTCTCCATCAATGACAGCGGAACCTGGCCTTTGCTCAATACCTTGCTATGAAACTTACGGATGTCAAAACGATTACCCAGCTTTTGTTCGCAGCGTCGCTTGAGCTCCAGCAACTTGGCTTCACCTAGTTTATAGCTCAGTACTTGGGCAGGCCAACGAGTCACCCGATCTATTTCACGCTGGGCAATGTCCATTCTAAAAGGCAGGTGTTTTTTCCAATAATCCAGGGCTTGTTTTTTACTCCAGCCAAAGTGGTGAATGCCTACATCGAGTACAATTCTGACCGAGCGCACCAAATCCCAAGACCACTTACCAAACGCGGTGTAAATGTTTTGGTATAGCCCTAGTTCTTTACCCAAATTTTCTACATAAGCCGCCCAACCTTCAAAAAAGCCCGGATACCGAACCAAATGATGAAAAGCAGGCAAATTTTTAAGGTGCAGTTGCTCGTATTCAAAATGATAACTATGCCCTGGTAACGCTTCATGGAGATACAAAAAATCCATTGTCCGCCAATTGTGCTTGCCTTGATAATACTTAAAGTAGAAGGTGTTGCCAGTAGCCCTATTGGGGATCAAATAGCCGGGTGGAGAGTCATAGTTTACGTTTGGAATGGGTTTTATTTTTACCTTACGGGCCTCAGTATGCTCAAACAAACGGTGGAGGTTTTTCCTAACCGTGTGGTCGATTTGGGCGTAGCGAGCCAAAACCGTGTCCAGGTGGTATAGGTTGAACTTTTCGCTTTGTAGATGTTCATAAAAAGCTTCATTGCGTCCGGTAAAACCCGCTTTGTCTTGTATTTGCTGGATTTCACCCTTTATTCTGGCTACTTCTGTTTCACCAAACTTCATCAATGTCTGGGGGCTCATTTCAGAGGTAGTCATTCGTTTTACGTACATGGCATACCATCCTTTGGGCAAAAAATACATTCCTTGCTTTGATATTTTGAGAGGCTGTTGCTGAAATGCCAGCTGGAGATCCACTTGTTCTTGGTTCCGTTTGATTTCATATAAAAAATGAGTGTAGTCGTATCGGTCATTTCTGGATAAAGTGCTTTGATCTATAGCTTGGATTTTTTGGGCATATTGAGCAAAAAACTGTTTCTGTTGCTGCAATTTTTTTACTTGAGGCAGGTGCTTCAGGTTGGTAACATAACTCAGGCTAAATCGGGCCGCGATTCCTTGTTTTTCAAACGCTTCAGTATACTCCCGAAACAGTTGATGGAGTGCATTGGTAGCGGCAGATTTGGATTGACAACTTCCGGTCACGCCTATTCCCCACAAAACGGCCAACAATAACATTTTTCTCATCATAAATTGTTTTTAAGTGATGCTTACTCAATTTGGAAATTTATACCGAATTGGAGTTGTCAAAAACTGCTATATAAACCGAACAATCATCAACAAGATACGACATATCGTTTACAGCACGGTATATCGTAAAAAAAACAATCATCAAAGAATAAAATCAAATGGCGTAAATATTTTTTTACAAAAATAACTCCCTGAAAAACAAATGATTATAAAAAATATTTCACTAACGTTTAAAACTGGTATTTGGTTTGAATAACTATAAACAAAGATATTTAATAAGCTTTGTGGTTAGGAAAAAAAAGCACGGTTTCAATGAAGCCGTGCTTTTTCATTTATTAACTCATTTTTATTATTAATTACACAAATATGCTTAACGCATGAGGAACCCGTTGCCTCTCCCTCCTTTGCCAAAGGCTTTGATAGAATAAGCCAACGAAACCATAAAGTATCTTCCGATGGTTTGTATCCGGCGTTCTTCTACAAAATTCAAGACACTTTGTCGAGTAACCCCCTGATTGCGATTCAAGATGTCAAATGCGGTAAACTTCACCTGAAGTCGGTTTTTCATAAAAGATTTTGACAATGACGCTTTCAGCAATGGAACCGTTTGGGCACCTCCAGCAAACGCTTCTCCGGTATATACCGACTGGGTATAAGAAGCTTCCAATTGCCAAGTTTTGCCAATGTCCAGGTTACCTTCTACAAAATAATCTTCTTGCATGAAATTGCGATTCAAATCACTCGACTCCGAATAAGCGGTAAAATTTTGGGCAAACCGAACTCCAATTCGTACATCCATGGTTCGCTTCTTGAAATTTTCTAAACTTACTCGGATGGAGTTGTTACGGCGGCTCACGGTGTTTTCAATATCGTTTACAAATACCAGCCCTTGGTTGTACATTCCGTTGGCTCGGATACGAATTTTGGCTGCCATCCATCGCATTGGGGTACTAAACGACGCATATCCATTGATAGTCGCATCGTAACTTACGTTGACTGGTTGCGAAATTTGATTGAGGTTGGCCAATGTAGTCACCCGGCTGGTAATCCGGTTCTGGATCAATCTACCTGAGGCTCCACCAAAAAAGCTCGTCAACGAGAATTGATCAAAGGTGTGATAATTCAAATTGAGACGGTGTACGTACTCTGCATCAAGATTGGGGTTTCCTTGATACAATCTACTTGGATTGCTATTGTCTACCACAGGGCGCAACTGTTCCATACCGGGCGCATTCATGTTAGTGCCATAGTTAACATTCAAACTAGATACATTGCCCAGGCTCCAGCGAAAATTCAAGCTAGGTAATAAGTTCAAAAAATCACGGTTAATACGGGTCTCAGAAGTAGTGATGACTCCATTCAGAGTAGAGTATTGTACACTGGCTCCCAAGGTCAGGTTGATTTTTTTACTGCGGTACATATAGTTGAGGTACCCACGATCAAAGGTAAAAGCATTGGTATAACGATTGCTCAACCCACCAATGAAGGTTTCGGGAACATTGGTTTGGTCATAAAAGTCTTTGAAAGAATTGTTATCAAAATTGTTACGTTGATACTTCAACTCTAGTGCCTGTCCTTTGCCAAATACTGGTTCAATGAAAGAAGCCTGTACATCATAATTCATCCGACGATTGTTCAGAGGTTGGCGTTGATTGATCGTAGTGTTAAAAGTTGGGTCCAGAAAGGTTTGATTATTCAAAATCCGATCTTCACTGGTGAGATTTTGCATTCCCAATTGCCCTTGCAATACCAATACCCTTCCTTTACGCCCAAACCGTTTGCGATACAGTAAACGGGTAGTCAACCCAAAATCGTTGCTATTGGCCTGGGTAGTACTTCGGGTTTGGCTTTGCTGTACTTCTCCTCCTCGTCCATCAGTAACCAGGTTAGTACTTTGGCTCATTACATCGTTGTTGCCTTCGTTGTACATGGCATCTACATAAAAGCGCAATCGAGACGATTTACTGAACTTGTGATCCAAACGAACATTGGCCCGATGATTCCAGTTACGCAAATTGCGATCTTGTAAAGTGTTGGTAAAGAAACTATTGGTATCCAAAAAAGTTTCTCGGGCAGTAGTTTGATTGATTTCATTGCCCAAGAAATTATAAAAGTAATTGGCGTGTAGGCTCGTTTTTTTGGTAAAATCTACGTTCAGGTTTCCTCCCAACACATTGGTATTTGACAAAGCCTGGCTAGAATTCATCGCCAACAACGCCCCTAAGCCGCTACTTCCATTGAGCCGGATTTGACCTCCGCCACCGCTAAGGCTACTGAGCCCTCCCATAAAATTGATATAATCCATCACAGAAAAGGGGCGTTTGTTGATATTGTTGGCTGAACCTAAAAATGAAAGCTGAGTTTTGGAATCAAAACGATTGAGATTAAACCGACCATCATAACGACTATCGGTACCTCCACCAGCCATCACATTGCCAAAGAATCCATTCTTGCGATCTTTCTTCAATTTCAGGTTGATGGTTTTCTCTCGGTTGCCGTCATCTACGCCGGTAAATTTCGACATATCCGATTTGTCGTCAAACACTTGTACTTTATCTATGGCATCAGCGGGTAAGTTTTTGGTGGCAATCTTGGGGTCTTTACCAAAAAACTCTTTGCCATCTACCAATACTTTTCTCACTTCTTTGCCTTGAGCTTTGATCTTACCATCTCGCCCAACTTCTACTCCAGGCAACTGCTTGAGGAGTTTTTCTACATTGGCGTTGGGTCGGGTACGAAACGATCCCGCATTGTATTCAATGGTGTCTTTTTTGATTACGATGGGAATTCGATCATCTTTCACCACAATTTCGTCCAGCACTTTTTTGTCTTCCTGAAGCGTTATTTTGCCCAACGCAATATCTTTACCTTTTTCCAAAGTGAGTGCTTTATTCCAGGTTTTAAAACCCGTAAAAGTAATTTGTAGATTGTAGTTCCCTACTTTGGCCCGAGCCAGGGTAAAATCTCCCGAACCATTGGTAGTGCCAAACTTGGCCAAAATAGAGTCAGGAAGACTGACCAACATTACAGTGGCACCAGGCAATATTTTACCTTGGGGGTCGCTTACTTTCCCAGTAATTTTTTGGGCCTGAGCAATGGCTCCCCATCCAAAGATGAATAGAATGGTATAAAGTGAAATATTTTTCATGGGTATATGGGTTTTTAGTTCAAAGTGAAGTGTTGGTAGCCAGCTAGTTTTTAGCTTCTTCCTATCAGTAAGTGGTAAAAGAGCTGGGTATGTCTTTTATCCAGGCTACCAACTAAAGACTAGTATACTAGTTGCGCTCAATGGTAATCCCTCCACCTCTGTTGCGACGCATC
>CALDJV010001120.1 GCA_937899305.1 uncultured Cytophagaceae bacterium | reverse complement strand
CTACAGCTTTGCTGTGCCGAGCTCTGCCAAAGGCTAAAAAGCAACGAAGTGTAGCGAAGAGGGATAAAACTAAATCGGACAGTTATTGCGAACGCGTTATTAAACGATCAAACGTTTTAGTAACGTTTTCATTTGCATTAGGAAGCGAATAAAATTTTGTTAATAACATTATTTTGTTCTTTCCTATTGTTAAATTGTAGTTGACTGAAAGAAAGGATAACCGGGGAGATAAGCTCCTCGATATACATATAACGAAAATGAAAAAGAAAAACCGCAGAAGTTTTATCAAACGATTTACCGCAGGATTAGGCACACTATCAATTACCAGTATATCTCACCGGGCACAAGCCGAAGTTTTAGAGGATACCTTACAACAGTTCCAAGTATCGCCTCTGGAAAAATCGGTGAAAGATGAAAAATTATGGCGTCAAATCAAGTTGGCCTATACCCTCAACTCCAATCTTTTGTACCTCAATAGTGCCGGCCTGTGCCCTCAGCCCAAAGTAGTACAGGACGCGGTAGAAACCTATAATCGAGTGGCCAACAACGGCCCAACCTACTATATCAATCGAGTACTCAATCAAGACATTTCATTTGTTCGCCAAAAACTAGCCATATTGGCGGGTTGTTCGGCCGATGAAATAGCCCTTCAGGCCAATACCATTATGGCCATGTACCATATTATTTTTGGACTGGACTGGAAAGCAGGTGATGAAGTGATCCTGACTCGACAAGATTATTCGTCAGTAAAAATCGCCTATGAACAGTTGGCCCAAAGGTATGGTGTCAAGCTGGTATGGCTTGACTTAGACCTCCCCAGTAACGATGAGTCGGCCCTGGTGCAAAAGTTTGCTGAAGCAATTACCCCTCGCACCAAACTCATGCACATTACCCATATGATCAACTGGGTGGGGCAAATTCTTCCCGTGAAAAAAATCTGTGACATTGCCCGTTCAAAAAACATTGTCACTTTGGTAGATGGAGCACAAACTTTTGCCCATCTGGATTTCAAGATTCCTGAATTGGGTTGTGACTTTTACGCAACCAGTTTGCACAAGTGGCTTTGTGCGCCATTTGGCACAGGGTTTTTGTACGCCCGCAAAGAAAAAATGCCGTTGGTGTATCCATTGTATGGTTCACCTGAACCGCAAGGCGATAATATCACAAAATTCGAACATGTGGGTACTATCATGAGGGCGCCCCAGTATGCGGTTTCCAATGCGATAGATTTTCACTTGTCGATCGGAAGCAAGCTCAAAGAACGACGCCTGCATTACCTCAAAAACTACTGGGTCAATGCCTTGAAAGACATTCCCAAATTAAAAATCAATACTGCTGCTGGACTTGACTTTTCTTGCGGAGTAGCCCATTTTGGGATTGAAGGTGTCGATTCTCAACGACTGAGCCATGCTTTGCTACGAAAACATAGAATCCATGTGCTTGCCGTAGATATTGGAAAGATCAAGGGGATTCGGGTGAGCCCCAATGTTTTTACAACTACCGCCGACCTCGACCGTTTTATTTCGGTGATTGAAAAGATGTATGGTAATAAGTAGTTTTCTTTTTAGTCCATGGTTTTTTAGTTTAAAAGTCCATAGTCGATGGTCCAATGCTGTTTCCTTAAAGGCTTGATGAATAGCGATTATTTACGCGTGTAATGTACTCCTATTTTAATCAAAGTTACTTCTTAGCTATGGCATTCTCATTCGATACCCGCCCTGTTCTTCCGAATATATATGAGGATGAAGTGGGTATCAACGAGATTTCATGTATTCCAACTTCATCCTCACCAAGGTTCGGAAGGACAGGGCACGTGATGATTTGAAGCCAAGAAAATCGTGGTAGTTGACTGTAACAAGTTATTGATGATCAGTAATATAATCAAAAAAAATACTGAAAAAGCATATCTCAACATTTTGGAATGATACCCAGTATTTTTCGTGCATTACCACCAAGTGCCTAAATCATTATGGAACCGACCAAAGGGAGCTCTATGCTTGCGCTAAACAACATTGGTCTATGGTCTATAGTTTGTGTCGCTTCGCGCAGCCATTGAACAAGACAAAAATGAGAAAAAAAATATTTTTTCTGAGTACACCTACGCCATCCTTGCCTTTTAATAATAGAACCCCAAAATAGGATAGATGATGAGAGCGTAATCTGCAATCAATCATCCCAGTTGGTGAGTGACCTATTGTTAAATGATCCTCAAAGCCATCATAAGATTTGCAATCAATTCTCTGATATACAAAGAGTTAAGATATTCATAGATTTTATACGTTAGTAACAGCTTAGTTAAGGTGCAAATACCTATCTCAATTTTTGAGATAGGTATTTTTTATTTTCAAGGTGGTTGATTCCTAGGTGGATGACCAAACCGGACTGATGCTATATTAGGGTTTGTGATGTCAAGCGATGCGTCCACTCTAATAGTAAAATGTTGCTGTCCTGTAGTACTAAATCCCAATATATTTTGTATTTTACGGTATTTTCCAATGCTAAATACAATCTACGAATACGTGACAATAGCTCCATAAACCAACTTAAAAAACCTAGGGATGGTACGAAGAACTGGTCGATAGTCATCGGCTGATATAGATATTGACATTTATTCCGATTCACAGTTCAAAATCTACTACATATGCGTTTAAGATTGACTCTCAGGAGAATTTCTAAGATTTGTAATTTGCCGCTCAATTATCAGCCCTACATTGCCGCGAATATCTATCGGTTGATTGAAAAAAGCAGTCCGGCGTATGCGGCTTTTTTGCACGATGAAGGCTACCAAGAAAAAAACAAACGGTTCAAACACTTTACATTTGGCCAACTACAGATTCCAAGACACTTACGAGAAATTGAGCGGGATCGACTTTTGGTAAAAGCAGATAAAATAAGGTTAGAGGTGTCTTTTTTGGTCACAAAAGCTTCTGAGAACTTTCTTATGGGAGTGTTCCAACAGCAACGGATCACGATCATCGATAAATATGCACACAATGAGTTTGTCATAGACCAAATAGAAGTGGTAAAAGTAGCTTTGGAGTCCACCACCGTGACTTTAAGGACCCTTTCTCCCCTGGTGATTGGCACCCAAGGCAAAGAAGAGCGCACTTGCACTTATTTGTCACCTACCAACCCAGACTACGCAAGGCTCTTTTTGGGAAACCTACAAAGCAAATACCAGAGTTATGTAACGCAAGTAGATGCTTCTGAAGTAGCGCAACACGAAGTAGTACCCGAGTTTGAGTTTTTGAAATTGACTCACCCCAAGCCCAAACTGGTGGCCATCAAGCCCCGCCAAAACATCAAGTTCAAAGGCTATTTGTTTGATTTTCGCCTCACGGCTCCCATCGAAATGATCAAAGTTGGTTTTTTTGGCGGATTTGGTAGGGGGTGCAGTTATGGAATGGGGATGACCAGAGTCATCAAAGAACAAGAGGTGATACCTGTGGTAGAGCATTCATCTTCAGAAGCTTTTTGACCCTCTTGATACCAGGAAGCACTTTGAAAAGTGGGTATTTTACCTCCGCATTGGGAACCGTTGATAATCAGGTACTTGTGTTTTTAAAGTCGTCGCCCCTCGTCTAAAAGCCAAAATATGGGTGGCAAAAACGAATAAAAAATGTATTCATTTGATAATCAAGGTGTTATAAAGTCGTCGGTCTCTAGGGGAAAATGCACTAATGGAGGTCGACGACTTTTTACTGCATCTCGACAAGGCAAAAACTGCATGGAGGTGAGGCATTCCCTATTTTTTTTGACTATTTTCACGGGGATTAATTGGACCATATTGGTATTGAAACGTGCTTGATAAACTATCATTCAAGCTTTTGATATAGGATTAATTGGACCATATTGGTATTGAAACTTTTTGGATTCGTCGGTGCTTACTAGTTCAGAAAGCAGGATTAATTGGACCATATTGGTATTGAAACTCAATCCTAACAAAGTAACTTCTAAATTACTTTCTCCAGGATTAATTGGACCATATTGGTATTGAAACCTGAGGATATACCTTTACAGCAAATTTTTGATGCACAGGATTAATTGGACCATATTGGTATTGAAACATGACTATTCGGATCGGAGTAGTAATTCTTAAGAAGGGATTAATTGGACCATATTGGTATTGAAACTTGCTTTCCCGAGGTCTTTTACCAAAGCCTTATGCCGGATTAATTGGACCATATTGGTATTGAAACTCACCCTTTGTTTGAAGGCTATGGCGCTTGTCCTGAGGATTAATTGGACCATATTGGTATTGAAACCGTACAGAGGAATAAGGGTTTCAAAGAGTCCAAGAGGATTAATTGGACCATATTGGTATTGAAACAGTTCAAGCCGCGTGATTTGAACAACGTCTACGCGGGATTAATTGGACCATATTGGTATTGAAACAATCCAGAAGCAACAAAGTTACTCACAAGGTTTAGCGGATTAATTGGACCATATTGGTATTGAAACGTAAACGAGAATTACGAGCTTGTATTGCAACTTTTAGGATTAATTGGACCATATTGGTATTGAAACTTAGTCTTTTGCGTAACCGCTTGAACCTTCGACATTTGGATTAATTGGACCATATTGGTATTGAAACCCGGCATTGTCAGTATCAAGTACCTCTTTGGTCATGAGGATTAATTGAACTATATTGGTATTGAAGCATCTTTCTTTTTTGTATTGGTGTTTCGTAGTATTGGCTTAATTGAATTTACGCTAGCGCACGCGTCCCCGCGCAATGCTGTCAACTTAACAACTAATATGAGTTTTCAAGCATTCATATGCTG
>CALDJV010001119.1 GCA_937899305.1 uncultured Cytophagaceae bacterium | reverse complement strand
CCCAGTAATTCGGAAAGTAGCAGTACCGTCGCTCCCCCCAGGGCACGATACTTTGGTTTTGCTTTGTACTGTGGCGGCCATTACAGGAACTTGTTCTATTTTTACGAAGGTAGTCGCTATACAACCCTTATCATCTTTTACTTGAATGGTGTGGGTGCCTACCGATAAATTAGAGATCGTATTGCCGGGAGTAAAACTACCACTCATCCCTTTGCGGATCGAGTAGCCTGACGTCCCCCCGGTAATCTGGAAAATAGCCGTACCGTCACTCCTCCCAGGGCAAGACACTTTAGTTTTGCTTTGTACTGTGACCGTCATTTTAGGTACTTGTTCTATCTTTACCGAAGTAGTTGTCGTACATTCTTCATTGTCTTTTACTTGAATGGTATGAGTGCCTACCGATAAATTAGAGATCGTATTGCCAGGAGTAAAACTACCACTCGTCCCTTTGCGAATCGAGTAGCCTGCTGTACCTCCGGTGATCTTAAAAGTAGCGGTACCATTGTTCCCCCTAGGGCACGACACCTTGGTTTTGCTTTCTAACGTAGCCCTCAATACACCGGGTTGAGTTACCTTAATATCATTGTACGTTCGAGTACAGCCATCGCCATCAGTAATAGTTACTTTGTAAGTACCTTGGGGCAAATCCTCAAAGGTATGAGTCGCATTTTTGGCTTTGATGCCATTAGGCTTATAGGTAGTCGTAGCGGTCCCTCTGAATAGTCTAATCGTAAAATTATTTGCTCCTACGGTAGGCTTTACCGAGATGCTTCCGTTGGCTTCTCCATTGCAAACTGCTGCTTTTGAAGTTACGTTGGCCGTAATTGGAGCCGCATTTTTCACCTGGAAGGTGTACCTGATGGTTTTACAATTAGACTTGTCGGTAAACTCTATCACGTGCTTGCGTGAGTTGACCAAAAAGTCTTGCCCAAAGGTTGTACCGTTGAAATCTTTAAATGCGGGAGGCGTTGATCCCTCCAGGTAGGTTCGATATTGGTATTTTTGTACCCCATCTTTGAGCGAAAACCTTAAATTTACCTTGTTGGTATTGCACTTGGCCAAAAAGGTATTGCTTCCATTGTTGATATTGCTGCAACCTGAACAGGAGGGTTCGTTACTCGCAAGAGCCAACAGCAATGGAATGCGTACTGATTTCCATTGCGAAGTGGTGCATCCCTTCAATTCGCCAATGTTGATATTGTTCCTTACCCTGATGCGATAAGTTCTTCCTCCATCCAAGCCCCCCAAGACCACATCTCCGTGGTCTTTGGCGTTCCCTAGTTCACCCGGCTCTCCCTCCACCTCATAAATATAGGCCCTCTTATCGTTAGATGCCCCCCCTTTATGCCCAGTGATGACGATCTTACCCTTGGCACCACTCCCATTACAATTGGGAGGAATTACTTCATATTCTATACCGGAAGGAGCCGCAGGAAAAAACTTAATGATATGAGCTGTTCCATCACTGGCTCGAATGGACGGGTGATTTTTATAGCGAAACTGAACCGAGATATTATTACCAAACTCTAACGAGGGAAGTACTGCTTTTACATCGGCAAAATTAAAGTTCAAGGTAGACGAAGAAGTGGTCTTAAAAGGACTATAGGTATTACCAACATCCCGGGTACGCCTCACCTCCCAAATAATGTCTCCTAATGAAGCTACTTTACAGGCTTCCAACGTCACATTGCTCGTTTCACAATAAGAATTATCACTGGTTTTGTTGGTAATGACTGGCGCAGTTTCAAACTCTAGGGCCTGGGCTTCGCTAAACCCCAATGTGGAAGGAGAAGTATGATGGGTAGCTCCAGGAAAACTTGTAGGCTTGTAACGGTATTTTAAGTATACTTTTTGGCCAGTGCTAATGGTGGTACCCAAAACTGCCTCAAGTTCACCGTGGGTAATGGTGGTTCTACCCAGGCTGGATTCTTTTACCTTTCTATAAACCCCATTCTTATTGCCTATGGCGGCATGCCACTCTACTGTATTAATAGAACAACCCGTGTTGGTGTTCAAAGTAACGGTTTCGCCCGCACAAAACTGGCCACTTGGCGTAGTAAAGGACGTGGATACCGAGCTGGGAACAGGCAAGAGTTTTACAAAATAAGTAGCATCAGCACATTTATTCGGACAAGTAGCATTGGTGGTAGCTCTTAACTCCCGGCAAACACTTAGTGAATAATCAGTATTACAAAAAGAAATTCCTCCAAATCCTCCTGGCTGCTCACCAGGGGTCACTACTCTCACTTGGGTGGGACGGTTGGCTGCAGTATATTCAGTATTAAAGTTTTGATTAATTGTAGTGCTGCTAAATTTAAGGAATAAATTAGGCTGCGTACTGGAACAAGTATTATTGGAAGTAACAGCGGTATATACTACTCGATAGCGTATACTCCCTGAAACGGGACCAGGACCAGGTCCTGGCCCTGGACCAATGATTTGTGCCATTGCCTGATGTACACCCAGCACCAGCAGGAGTGACATCCCTAAAAGGATATTTCGTAGTTGAGTTTTCATCATAATTCCCTAAAATTGAATGCTGACTGTTTTACTGAATTTTGCTTGTTTGCCTTCACTTGCCATTGGTTTTACCCGGTATTGATACCAATTACCGGGGCTTACTTGGGGGTCGTTGAATTTAATCACTTGGCTTCCTGATTTTACTTGAATGGTTTGGTACATCCGTAGGCGTTCATCGCCCATAGCTCGATACACCCGAAACTGGGTAGTCTGGCTTGGTGCATATTCCCAAGTAAGGGTCACCTGCCGGGGGCGGGTATTTTTTTCAATTTTTAGATTTTGCACCATCGGCAATTGGTTTTGATTCAATACCTTGCCCGTTACCGGACGAGCCGGAGGAGACTCCAGACGGCTACTATCTACTGCAATCAGGGTATATTGATACTGTTTGCCTGTTTCGGCAGTAGCATCGGCATACACGTATTGCACTTGGTTCAACAAAGTATCTTGTTTTGTGGCTAAAACGCTGGTGTCCAGGCGGGTAAAATGGGCCTGTAGTTGCCAGGCATTTTCGCCTTGGGGTGTTCGATAAATCAAATGATGGCCAACATCGCGGCTCACACTGGGTACCCAGGTAAGCAATACGGTGGAGTCGGTGGAAGTAGCCTTGACCAATATTGGAGGAAGCGGGGCCACTTTGTCGGGACGTTTCAACCGAAGGATGGCTGATTGCTTGCTGGGGTTGAAATAATGATCGATGGCCTGCACCCGATAATGAATGTGGGGATTGAGGGTACGCAAATTGATCTGGTCTTCAAATAGGGTATCTTTCACCAGGGTTACATTCAGGCGACTGTACTCGTCGTTGATGCCTTCGGAGCGAAAAATATGGTAGCCTTGTACATCTTTGGCTTGCCGGGGAGGGGACCATCGGATGGTTACCCGCCCCAATGAGTCTATCTCGCCCCTTAGCAAAACCGGTTCATCGGGGGGAATGCTGTCGGGCAATTGCACCAAATGAGGAAACGACAATGTCTCTTCGCCTTGTTCGTCCAATACTTTCACCCGATAATATTGGGCGCCTTCGGCTACAGTATCTACATAGGTCCGTTGGTTTTCAGGTAACATTCCAGAGTGGATGGCTTCGTATTTCCCTTGAGCTCGGGGCGCTTTTTCTACCTTGAAACCTTTGATTTTGGTGCCCATATTCCCTCTGAACTCCCACTGAAGCTTTACTTTTTGTTGATCAATGGTTGGCTTTTGCAGAGCAATTTGCCAGTTTTTCTGTGGTTTGCCCTGCCCTACTACCACACTGTCTGAGGGAGGGCCAAGCTCGGCAAAAGGGGTAATCCCTCTTACTCGGAAATAATACGTTTTATTGTTTTGAGGTAATGAATCTATTCGGCTCATCAAGCGCGTAGGTACTCCGCCCACACTATCGCGTTCTATCGGGGCAATGGGGAGCTTGGAAGTAAACTGATAGTTTTTACCATCCTCCGAACGCTCCACAAAGTAAGCACTGTAAATCTGTTGGTAATAGAGTTGGTTCCAGACCAACAATACATTTTTATCGCCAAACTTTCCTTCAAACTCCAAGGGTTTGGGCAAGGGCTGGTAATCGTCTACTCCTATATAGGCCAGCCCAGTATCAGCTTTGGCTACTTGTGGTGGAATGTTTAAAATCACCCGATAAAGGTACTTTTCTCCTTTTTTTACTTTCCGATCGGTCAAGGTCAAACCCGATGCCCGGGCCACCAATGCCGAATAATCGGCAGCCATCAAAGCAAAGGCAAAACGCAGCTTTTGCTCTTGCTCTTGTTGGGCTATTTTCATCATAGGATTGGAGGTAGTAATCGCCATTTTTTCGCCAAACATCGCCTGATAAGCAATGGTCATTTGAGCATCTTTTTCTAACCAGGGTTGCCAACGGGCCACGGGCCAGGGACGAAAGGTATTTTTGGCTAGAGGCAATTGTTGGGGCTTGTCCAGTATTTTACCATCCCGATACACCAAAAACTTTTCTACCCGATAGCCATATTTTCGAGACTGCTGCCACAGTATGGGATGAGCAGGAGCCCAACGCAACTTGATGGAGTCTTTATAAGCCCGACCAATTACTTTCACCTCTGGTCGGACCGCTTGCCGGACGTTTTTTTGGGCCCAAGCCTGGTGGGTCGTTTGGAGGGCCAGCAACAATGCATAAACGAAGTACAAATATTTCATTTGAATTGATCTAGTTAGCTGATTTTTAATTATTCATTAGGACGATGATAGGTTTTCAAGACCAGATTTTTCTTGAATGTATGATGAGGTAG
>CALDJV010001118.1 GCA_937899305.1 uncultured Cytophagaceae bacterium | reverse complement strand
CCGATTGCTTTCAAACTAGGATAACTTTATTGAAAAAATATATCAAGAGCCTGATTCTCCAAGAATTAGGCTTTTTTTATTGTTCAAAAGACATCTATTATATATTTATTCAATGTTTGTTCGTCTTTATATTATCAACTTATGAAATATTTGATTATTCTGGTTTTAATAACTATAACTTGGGCAAATACCTACCAACTTCAGGCACAAAAGCCTATACTCGTCCCACCACCTCCTCCCCCATTGAATGAAAGCAAAGCACCGGAAATCTTTATGATTACCGAGGAATTAGCTACCCCCAAAGGAGGTATCCAAAACTTTTACCAATATATACAAGACAACCTACGCTATCCTGCACAAGCCAAAAGGTTAGGGGTAGAAGGCCGAGTATTCGTACAATTTGTAATAAATGAAGATGGAAGTTTTAGCCAAATAGAGATAAAAAAAGGAATTGGTGCGGGGTGTGACGAAGAAGCGGTTCGCTTAATAAAAGCAGCTCTAAAATGGAAACCAGCAAAAAATAGAGGAAAAATTGTGCGATCCCGCAGGATGGTTCCCATTATATTCCGTAAAATCACCCGACAAGCCCAGCCTCAAGGTGGATATGCCGCCTTGTACGCATTTGTAGAAAAAAACCTAAAATACCCTCAAGAAGCACAACAACGGAAGATTCAAGGCACCGTAAAATTGGCTTGTACCATAGAGGCAAACGGTCAACTAGGTACGGTAAAAGTAGTTCAAAGTTTGGGAGATGCCTATGATCAAGAAGCCATTCGCCTCATCAAAGCTTATCCAGCCTGGAAAACCAAGAAGGTGTATAGCGAGCCAGTCAAAGGTGAGTATATTGCAAGCGTATACTTCTACAAAAAATAAGGCATTTCCGTAACGACTCAACACCAAGGACAAGCCTGGTACTCATACCATCTTTTTACTTTGATTTATCATTATATTTCATGTCATTGACAACAATATTTGAAATTTAGATTACGTCACATGCCATTTATTCTCAGCCCGAACCTCTCAAAAGCCAAACACTCCACGGCTAATCATTCCTTCCATCCTATGTTTTCGTTACTGTATGTAGTCAATGTGTTAGTACCCGAATGAAATCCTGCAAACTCCTTGGTTTTGCTAAAAACTCTTTAATTTTGAATTATTATTGCTAATGATTTATCAAGAGATCATATGAAATACCTCAAACAGAGTTTAGGAGTGATGTTAAGCATCACCATCCACTTCGCCTGTGCTCAAACTTCTTCTACTACTTCTGCCATTATTCAAGGAGCCAAAAAAACAGTTCAGCAATTGAGTGCTCCCTCCATGCACGGGCGTGGATATGTAAATAATGGAGATCGAGAAGCCGCAAATTACATCAGGAATGAATTCAAAAAGCTAGGGCTTAAAAATTTCAATGACAGCTATTTTCAAAAATTCCCTATCAACATCAATGTATTTCCTCGCCGCATGAAGCTAAAAATTGGCGGAAAAAGATTGAAACCTGGCAAGGACTTTATCATCCATCCCAATTCCAAGGCAGGAAAAGGCAGGGGAAAGCTGCTGTGGCTCGATACCTTACTACTTAAGGAACCCCAACGAGCAGAACGCATCCTGAAGATGGATTTATCCAAAACTGTTTTGGTATATACCGCCAAATATATGCAGCAACTACGAAGAAATTCGCCTCTCAAAATTAACTTTTTCCGAAAGTTAGAGCAATCCAAAGCTGCGATTGAACTGAGTGACAAATTGACAGCTGGATACTCTACAGTACCTTTGAATCGACTTATATTAAAAGTAAAAACGAGCAGTTTTAACCGCACCGCCCGCCGAGCCAAATTTGTAGTGGATAATCAATTTTTACAGGGCTACCAAACCCAAAATGTAATTGGCTACATCGAGGGGCAACAAGTACCCGACTCATTTATGGTATTTACAGCCCATTATGATCATATGGGGCGTATGGGCAAAAAAATATACTTTCCTGGTGCCAACGACAATGCCAGTGGGGTAGCTATGCTAATTGAGCTGGCCAAATACTATAGTAAACCCCAAAACAAACCAAAATACTCTATATTATTCATTGCTTTTGGAGCCGAAGAAGTGGGATTGGTGGGTTCTTTGTATTTTGTTAAACGACCATCCATAGATTTGGGTAATATTAGGTTTTTGGTCAATTTCGACATTCTAGGTACAGGCGATGAAGGCATCAAGGTGGTAAATGGAACTGTATTTAGAAAAGAGTTTGATCGTTTGAAAGCAATCAATCAGCAAAAGAAATATTTGCCCAAAATCGAAATACGAGGGAAAGCCGCCATTTCAGATCACTATTTTTTTACCGAAAACGGAGTACCCAGTTTCTACATGTATACTTTAGGGGGTATTCAAGCTTATCATGATATTTTTGACAAATACGAAACCCTGCCTCTAACTAGATTTGAGGGAGTTTTTCACCTCATTACTGATTTCATAAAAACATTTTGAACATACTACTAGAAATTTTTCGTTTGTGAGGACACAAACGAAGACGGGCGCGCTGTTGGCAGTATCTTCACTGCCAACTTTAGCCAAAATGTCTAGTAGTATGCATTTTGAAGTAATATAAAAATCGCTTCATTTTAGCCCTGATAGGCTTTGAGAACCTATCAGGGCCAATTCTATCAAAAGGTCAAAAGGCATTACAAAAAAGTAGAACGAATATCACAGGTAGCCTTGACCCCAATGTGTTCGTAGTTTTTATTTAACCAGTCTTCTGCATATTTTCTTCCCAGCTCTTTTAGCTCGGTCAAAAAACCCCAAGTTGCATTGAGTTTACTCGATAAATTCCAGTCCCACATATCTTCTTCAGGATTGATATTATGGATGCGAATTTTCTTGAACAAGCCGTCTGGATTGATGCCCATTTCTATCAAACGATCTACAAAGCTTACTCTACGCATCTCGAGCATCAAACTGGAATTGAAACTCAGTTCATTGATCCGGTCACGGATTTCCTCGGGTGTTTTAGGAGTTTTAGGAATATTAATTGGGTTGATTTGCACCAACATGATATCGTCGCAAGCATCGCTACCAATCAACGGAAAAATAGGCGGATTCCCCATGTATCCCCCATCCCAATAATCTTCCCCATCGATGGTAACTGCTGGAAACAAACTAGGCAAACAAGCCGAGGCCAACACGGCATCTATAGACATTTCATCTAATCCAAAGACTTTGGCGCGCCCCCTTCTTACATTGGTAGCACATACAAACAACTTGGTCACTGTACACTTTTTGAGCTCCTCGAAATTGACCAATTCCTCAAGGATCGGGCGTAATGGATTGGCTTGAATTGGACTTTGATAGGGTGAAAAAAACAAAGACATGACTTCGGTTGCTCTATAAAAAGGAGAATAGTCCATATTGCCTTTTTTGCCCAAATATCCATCTAGCCAAGTAGGCTGTAAAGGAGATCCCGCCGCTGACTCGGAAGTTATTTTCCAAAACCTATCCAGTAACTCTCTAGCTTTTTCCCGGCCACCAACGTGTAATCCGTAAGCCAACACCGAAGCATTCATAGCGCCTGCGCTGGTTCCTACAAATCCATCCAACACCAGATCTTCCCTTTCAAGAAAACGATCAAGCACTCCCCAGGTAAAAGCCCCGTGAGCGCCTCCTCCCTGTAAAGCTAAAGAAAGGTGTTTTACTTGCTTGCTCATAAGTTTTTTTAGTTAAATCTATTGGTTTATAAAACTCTAAATTAATGTCTGTGAGTGGTTATCAAAAAGAACTTACCCTCTATTTTGCCTCAGCCACTATTGTATACAAAGCACAATCAATCGCTTTTGTTTGGATACATGACTAGATATCCACCAAGCTTTGTTTCAACAATTAGCTTAAGTTTCTGCTAGTCAATGTATTAGAAATCATTTTTTTGTTTATTTTCAAAACCAATTCGTAAATTGTAATTTTATTTCTGCTGCAAAAGCAATTATCAAGGTATGGCGCACCAAGCACGTATAGGCTATTATGAGATCGAGAGCACTCTGGGTACAGGTGGAATGGGTACAGTATACCTGGCCAATCACACCCAAATAGGTCGCCAGGCGGCCATCAAAGGGCTCAAACCCCAACTTGCCGTAGACCTTGACATCAGGGCCCGCTTCAAGAACGAAGCCGCCCTGATGGCCAAACTTCATCATCCTAATATTGTGGACTTGTACGATTATGTGGAAATGGAGGGCAACCTTTTCCTTATCATGGAATACGTGCAAGGAGTTACTCTAGAGCGATACGTATACGAAATCACTGGTCCGCTTACTGAAAACCAAGCCAAAAGAATATTTGCTAAAATCTTAGATGCTTTTGCCTATGCCCATCAAAGCGGAATCGTACATCGAGATATCAAGCCTGCCAACATCATGATTACCCAAACTGGGGATATCAAAATCATGGACTTTGGAATTGCCAAGATGGCCAATAAAGAAGATAAAAAGCTCACTCAAGCTGGGGTAAGGCTAGGTACGCTCTTTTATATGAGCCCCGAACAAATTCGGGCGGCTTGGAATATAGATGCTCGCAGTGATATTTTCAGTCTGGGGATTACTTTGTTTGAAGTGCTTACGGGTAGTCTCCCCTACCCAGAAAATATGGGAGAATATGACTTAAGTCAAAAAATTGTCAATGAACCGCTGCCTCGACTCAAAGATTACTTACCAGAGGCCAGCGAGCATATGCAAAAAATTATTGACAAAGCCACTGCCAAAAATCCCGAAGATCGTTTTCAAAGTGCCGAAGAGTTCAAGAAAACATTACTGAGTGCCAACTTATCTGGAAAATCTGAGACCGAAGAAGAGCACCTGAATCAGGTAGTATGGAATATTCAACAAGAAAAATCAAGAAAACCAGTTCCAAAATCAGTTGAGGTTCCTCCTTCTATTCCAATAAAAGAAACCACTCCAGATGACAAACCAGCCCAAATTGCTCCTCCCAGTGAAAAGGAAACCTTGTTGTTACAGAATTATTTTGGTATTGTGTCTAATCGGCGGGTACAATATTATAAAAACAAAGATTTGTTCGAGAAAGGCAAAAAAGAACGTTTGTACCTATCTCAAATCATAGATATAGAATACAATACCCGAAGAGAAGTTGTGTCGGGGGTTGTTTTTCTATTATTGGCTTCGGGTTTATTTCTGGCAGGTTATTTTGCTACCTATTTACTGGCTATCAGCTTATTAACATTCAGCCTCATTTGCTTTATGCCTTTTCCAGTACTTACTATTCTCAAAACCGACCAAAAAAAGGCGCGCATGAAGGCTTGGCCTTGGCACTTAAAACAATCCAAAAGGTTTTTAATTGCTCTAAGAAGTCAGTTGAGCAAGCGGTCACGGAAATAGTGTTTTTTATCCCAAAAATTGAGTATTTTCTGGTAAAAGACACTCAAAACCCATCAAATTATCCAATTCTATCGTATCATAGTTTATATCACTTTACCAAATGAGGTCATCATTACGCATGCCACTTCATTCGATTCAAGGTAAATTTACTACTCCAAACAGGATAAGATATTTCATCTGGGTACACCCACTTTATTAACCGTTACGAAATATGAAAAATTTATTTATTCAACCATCACTTTTTGCTTTGATTTGGTTGTTTGGCTTATCTGTATTCACTAGCTGTCAAAAAATTGAAGAGGTAGACCAAAAACCACAGTTGTTTACCGATACACAGTATTTAGTAAGTGCTACGTTAACCGCCGACTTATCGCTAGACGGGGTACAATCCAATCTATCGGCAGATAGCCTTAGTAAACTTGCATCTGATGTCAGCGGCCTGGATTTGGCCGGAATCAAAGTATACAAGTTGATATACAAAACCAAAGATGCCAACGGTAACCAAGTATTGGCCTCAGGTGCTTTTCTTTTCAGTACCTCTCCTACTGCCAAGCCATTGTTGAGCTATCAACATGGTACCATTTCTAAGGAAACAGGTGCCCCCTCACTCTACACGCCCAATTCTCTGGATTCGTTTATCGCTGGAACTTACCTGGCTACTCTCGGGTATGTAGTATCTATTCCTGATTATTTGGGTTATGGTGAAAATGCATCAAGTGATCACCCTTATGAACACCGAGCTACTTTGGCATCTGCCTCTTTAGACATGCTTCGAGCTGCTAAAGAATTCAGCGATCGCACCAGTACCATTACCTTGAATAATCAGTTGTTTCTGACTGGTTACTCAGAAGGAGGGTCGGCCACGATGGCACTTCACCAACTTATTGAAAATTCGGCCAATGATGAGTTTACCATTACCGCCAGCGCACCAGGCGCCGGGGCCTACGATAAAATAGCGTTTGCCAAAGATGTGACGATGCGCAATGAGGTCATGTTGAATATCAAAAATTACTCTTGGGTGATACTTACTTACAATAAATTGTACCCTAACTTGAACCGACCTTTAAGCTATTATTTCAATGAGCCATACGCCACCAATATTGCCAACCAACCCGAAGGAGAAGGCATTACTATAGATATTGAACAAAATCCTTCTTTATTGTTTACTCAGCAATTTAGAGATGGGTTACAAAACGATACTGATACGGAATTCCTTGCTGCCCTGAGCGATAACTCCTCTTTTGACTGGAAGCCCATCGCACCTATGACATTATACCATGGCACTTCCGATCAATTTGTACTTTTTGTCAATTCTCAAAGTGCTTTTGATGCCATGACCAACAATGGGGCAAGCAGCGTAGTCTTATTTCCTATGAATAATACTGGGCATTTTGACTCAGTACCTACTTTTGTGCTCGAGGTAAATAAATTCTTTGATAAGTTCCGTTAAATATTCTGAAATACAATATGATATCGTAACTGATGGCTCTACGATAAATATTAAACTGATATCAAGATTTAGTAATACACTTTACCACCTTTGGAACGTCCCTTGGGTGGTTTTTTGATGGAAGCCACCTCAACTTCATCACAAAAAAAATACCCTGCGGTCAAGAACTGCAAGGTATCTGTGGAATCTAAACTAACCCGTGATTTATTTCAATTTTTTTTACTCCTTTATCTATACTTCATTACGCTACTTGGCAATATAAGGTTCTATGTATTACTGTTAAAGGTTTGTTAAAAGAACCTGTCGCTAATTTACCCACAAAAAAACAAGAGAAGTATGCTGATAGTCAATGGATTGACTACCTATAGATAGGAATGGTATGTTCATGGTGTTTTACTTTTAGTGCCTGTGTTAAAGTGTATTTCCACAAGCATTTGTTATAAGAATATGGTTCTTTTTCTTTATTCGGGACTTTTTTATGACACCCCGATTTTTGTTGGTTTTATATCTAAGACAGCGAAAATGTCAAATAGTTGCATCATCTCTTAAAAAAACTTTCAAATAGTTGTAAAAAAATCTTTTTTACTGATGACTTTTTACGTTTTTCAGTATTAAGTAAAACTACAAAAGTAACTTAATCCATTTAGCTGATCTCTGGTCGCTATACTTCGTCAAAAAATAGGGCGAATTAACTGCGTTGAGCTCGTCACAGCAAGCTGTAGACTCGGTTGCGCTGCTTTCTTTTAGACTTGTTTAGCGCCAAGATATTACACTAAATTTGGATTAGTTTATTTTTTCTGTTTTACTAAGCAGCAAAAACAAGTAAGTTTTGCCGTTTTTTATTAAATTATTGTCAAAACCTTCAGGGCAAAAATCAAGAATCACTTATACTAATCGTTGAATTACATTATGAAAAAAACTACCTTAATGAAGTACCTCGCTTTGATACTGAGTGTGGTACTATTGACGCACTGCTCCAAAAAATTGGTAGAGGTGCAAAAAACTGATTTCAAAGATGAGATCGCTACCCAGCAAAATCTGACCTTTACTTTTAGTGAAGCTTTGGTAGCAGATAATAAGTTGGGGGTTTGGGATACGACGAGTTATATCAAGTTTACCCCTACGGTAAAGGGAAAGTTTAAATGGGTCAAGAAAAATGAGCTGGTATTTTCGCCCTTGCAGGGCTTCCAACCTAGCACCGATTACAAAGCCCAGTTGCAAGAAACATTGGTAAAATCGGCTCCTGATAAGCTGCCCAATGTAAACAAAAAGGCCAACATCGCTTTTCATACGCCTTACCTTGATTTAGAAGATTCGGATGTTTTCTGGACCCAAGACAATCGCCGCACCAAGCAATTGAGAGTAAACCTTAATTTCAATTATAAAATCAAGCCCCAATCCATCAAGAATATATTGACGGTAAAAGCCAATGGTGAACAAATTCAAAGCTATCGGGTCATCAATGATGACATTTCAAAAACAGCCCAAATTGTAATTGATGAAGCTGGTCTGAAAAACGCCAGTGCCAGTAATATTGAATTGTCGGTTGCCCCTGGCTTACGTTGTGCCGAAAGCGAGTTTACTACCAAGAAGGCCATTGCCCACAAAATAACCACCCCTAACAAACGTAGCCTGGAGATTGTCCACGCCAAGGCCGAATATGAAAACAATGTACCTTACATTCGAGTACAAACCAATCAAGCGATAGAAGAATTGGAGGTGCTGAATAACCTAAAAATCAGACCTTCGGTAGTGCATCAGGTCAAAATGTTGGACCATGGCTTTCTTATTCGTGGAAACTTCAAAGCCAATAAAAGTTATACCATTACCCTTTCCGACAATATTCGAGGCGTATTTGGCGGCAAGTTGTCGGAAGCCCATGAACAAGTCGTACAATTTGGTAACCTTTCCCCATACATTAGTTTTGTGGCCAAAAATGGACTCTACCTTTCTAGCAAAGGCAATAAAAATGTGGGCATTCGCATTGTCAATGTCCCCAAGGTAAAAGTCACGGTTTACAAAATTTACGAAAACAACATTCAGCGCTTCATTTCTGAACGAGGTTATGTTCGCGACAATGCCTCGAGCTATTATACCAACTACGGCGAATATGGCGATGTCGTTCTGGAGCAAGAATACGACACCAAGTCGCTCCCCCAAACCCATGGCATGCATGTGTTGAATTTTGACCTGGACAAAGCCAATAATTTTAAAGGAATTTATGCAGTAAAAGTAGCCTCTACTGAAAAACAATGGTTGAATAGCAACAAAATCGTGTCAGTATCCGACATTGGTTTTATTGTAAAACATACCGATAACGATGTGTTGGTGTTTGCCAATTCTATCATGAACGCCCAACCGCTGAAAGGAGTCAGTGTAAACCTCATTAGTAAAAGCAATCAACCATTTTACAAGGCCACTACAGATGCCAATGGCGTGGCCAGGTTTGCCAATGTCAAAGAAAAATTCCCCCAAGCCAATGTGCGCATGATTACCGCGCGTTATGGTCAGGACTTCAACTACTTGCACTTCAATCAAACCTCGGTAGAACGTTCGGCTTTTGACATCGGAGGCATCAGGGAGAATAAATCGGGCTATCAGGCATTTTTGTACGGCGAACGTGACTTGTACCGTCCTGGTGAAACCATTAATTTGAATACCATTGTCCGTAACAAAAAATGGGGCACACCCGGACAAATTCCAATCAAGTTGAAATTATTGCTTCCCAACGGAAAAGATTTTACCAGCATAAGAGGCGTACTCGATAAACAAGGCGCTTTTGCTACCGCTATCAAACTCCCCTCTTCGGTGCAAACCGGTACCTACAATGCTGAGGTGTTCTCGGCCACTGGAGTGTTGTTGGCTTCTAAACGGATCAGTGTAGAGGAATTTATGCCAGATAGGATCAAAGTTAAAATTGACCTGACTGACAAAGACTACACCCAACTTTGGAAACAAGACATCAAGCACGGTGACCAGGTACACGCTCGAGTAGAAGCCCTCAATTTGTTTGGTCCTCCCGCAGCCAATCGTAATTTTGAAATGAGTTTCTATCTTCAACGCAAGTTTTTTCAACCTACCTCGGCCAAATACCAAGATTTCAATTTCAATATTCGCTCTAGCAAAGATAAACGGGTATTGTCTACTGATTATCTAAAAACAGAACGAAGAGAGGGTAAAACAGATAAGAAAGGATTTGCTAAAGAAAGCTTCAAGGTACCTGCCGAGTATGCCAACCAGGGCGTATTGCAAGGCAAAGTATACACCACAGTATTTGATGAAACCGGGCGCTCGGTGAGCCGCATGAAAACCTTTGATGTGTTTACCCAAAAGGTATTTCTAGGGATCAAAAACTTTGATTATTACGTGAGTACTGATGCTGCTTTGCCAGTAAATTTGGTGGCGGTTGATAAAGACGGGAATCCTGCCAATACCACGGCCAAAGTACAAGTCATTCGTTATCGTTGGCAAACTGTACTGGAAAAAACATACAATGGAACCCGATATGTATCACGCCGCAAGGCTAAAATATTACAGGAAAATACCCTCACTCTCAACGGAGCTGCTACACCTTTCAACTTTACCCCCAATGCCTCTGGAGAATACGAAATTCGAGTGTATTTGCCCCAAAGTAAGTTTTATGTAGCCCAATCTTTTTATGCGTACCGCTATGGTAGTACCGACAATGCTTCTTTTGAGGTAGACAAAGACGGTAAAATTGGCATTACGCTCGACAAAAAGGAATACAATGTGGGCGACCAGGCTAAAGTACTGTTTACAACACCGTTCAAAGGACGGATGCTGGTAACGGTAGAACGAAATCAGGTATTTCAGCATTTTTATGTAGATACCGACAAAAAATCGGCTTCAGTTACGATTCCAGTAAAGGATGCCTACCTGCCCAATGTGTACATTACCGCTACCCTCATCAAGCCTTTGAGCGATGGGGCCATTCCCTTGACGGTAGCCCATGGTTTTGCCCCACTAAAGGTCATTCGTCCCGAAAACCGTTTGAAAGTGAGCATCGATGCGGTAGAAAAAACCGAATCGAAACAAAAACAGACCATCAAGGTAAAAACCAATCGGGCCGAATCGGATATCCAAGTAACTTTGGCCGTAGTAGACGAAGGTATTTTGCAAATCAAGCGTTATAAAACTCCCAACCCGTTTGATTACTTCTTTCAAAAAAGGGCCCTGGAAGTCAGTCCTTATGATTTGTACCCCAAGCTTTTCCCCGAATTATTCATTCGACGTAGTAGCTCGGGAGGGGGTGGTTCGGTAGCCGACGAACGGGCCAATCCTATGGTGAATAAACGCATCAAGTTGGTGAGTTTTTGGAGTGGTATCCTAAAAACCAATGCCTTGGGCGAAGCTTCTTATACCATTGATATTCCTCAGTTTTCGGGTAGCTTGCGAATTATGGCGGTAGCTTACAAAGGCAGCGCTTTTGGGGCTGCCCAGAAAAGTATGATTGTGGCCGACCCCGTTGTGATCTCTACTGCTTTGCCGCGCTTCCTAAGCCCGGGAGATCAGGTAAAGATGCCTGTCACACTTACCAATACCACCGAAGTGGGTGCCCAGGCTTCAGTACAGCTACGTACAACTCCTAACCTACGTATTGTCACCAAGAACAAAACTACGATTCCACTGAAGGCCAATAGTGAAAAACAAGTCTTGTTTGAAATTGAGGCGGACAAAGTCATCGACAGTGCCAAGGTAGAGGTAGTGGTCAATGCCCAAGGTAGAATATTTACCGAAAAACAAAGCATCAATATTCGCCCAGTGTCAGGATTGATCAAGAGTAGCGGAGAAGGGGTAGTCAGTGCGGGGACCAATCAATCAGTAGATTTGAAAAACGACTTGATTCCATCTACTACCAAAGCCAAACTGGTGATTAGTAAGTCTCCATTGATTCAATTTACCAAAAACCTGGATTACCTCATTCAATATCCTTATGGTTGTGTCGAGCAAACTACTTCGTCAGTGTTTCCGCAGTTGTATGCCCAAAACCTGGTCAAAGCCTTGATGCCTCGCACCCGTGGTTTTGAAGCTACTTATGGGGCTCGCATCAAAGAAAACATTCAGGAAGGTATTTTGAGGTTACAATCTATGCAAATGTACAACGGTGCCTTAAGCTACTGGCCAGGAGGCACTTACGAAAGTTGGTGGGGAACGGCCTATGCTACTCACTTTATGCTGGAAGCCAAAAAATTAGGCTACAATGTCAATACTAGCCTGCTCAATCGTTTGTATGATTACCTGGCCAAGAAAGCCAAAAGCAGTACCGACTCTTATTACAGTAGCAATCGGGTACGCTATTATTACCGAGACAATAATGGAACCCGTAAGCTAAAAGTCATTGCCAAGCGCGAAGCCATTTATTCTTTGTACATTTTGGCACTTGCCAAGAAAGCCGATGTGTCTACCATGAACTACTATAAAGAAAATAGTAAGTTGTTGTCGTTAGATGCCAAGTACTTACTCGCCAGTGCCTATTATCTATTGGGCGACCAGGCCAACTACAAGGCGTTGTTACCCAAGAGTTTTACTGGAGAAAAAGCAGAGCAAGCCTTGGGAGGAAGTTTCTATTCTTACATTCGCGATCAGGCATTGGCCTTGAACGCCTTGTTGGAAGCCAACCCTCAAAGCCCCCAAATTGGAACCTTGGCTCGACGACTCAGCCAACAAGTTCGTAGGGCACGCTACCTGAATACCCAAGAAAGTGCCTTTTCGTTGTTGGCATTGGGCAAATTGGCCAGTGCTAATAACAGCAATACGCAGGCTCAGGTAACTGCGGGAGGTCGCAGTGTAGGCGTATTTAGTGGACAAGACCTTACCATTAGTAACCAAATTGCTGGCAAAGCGCTGAACATTCGCGCCACTGGCTCCGGAAGCTTGTATTACTACTGGCAAATGCAGGGATTGAGTGCTACGGGTGATGTCAAAGAGAAAGACAAGGTGTTGAGGGTTCGTAAGCAATTTTATGACCGGGACGGCAATGAAGTAAAAGATGGGGTATTTCGCCAAAACGACTTGGTGGTGGTAAAAGTGACGCTCAATACCACGGATGGCTCTAGTGTAGAAAATGTGGCCCTGACTGATATGTTACCGGCTGGGTTTGAGATCGAGAATCCTCGCTTGACCTCTTCTTCTCCGGCGGTCAGTTGGATCAAAAAATCGGACAATCCACAGCACTTTGATATTCGGGATGACCGCATCAACTTGTTTGCTACGGCCAATCGCAAAACCAAAACGTTCTACTATTTGGTACGGGCCGTATCGCGAGGAAACTTTAAGATGGGCCCCATCAGTGCCGATGCCATGTACAGTGGAGAGTTCTACTCTTACTATGGGGCACGCAATATCAAAATTGTAGCTAAAGGAGGCGATGAGGGTTAGGAGCTGAAAACTAACAATGAGAAATTAAAAATTAGCTGGAGATAGTCACACCTCCAGCTTTTTTTATTTTGAATAGGCTTGTTCGGCCCTGATATCTCGCAATACCATATCGACCAACCGAAACACAAATGCTTTGTTTTCTTCCGAAAGCTGAGACATGGCCTCAATCCGCTCGAGGATTTCTTGGTCAAACAAAAAACTGGTTTTTCCGATTAGGTAATCTACCGAAACCTTCAAAGCATCGGCCATCTTGGCCACTACCTCTATCGAAGGAGTAATATCGCCTCGCTCATACCTCCCTACCACATCTCCCGAAGTTCCAATCAATTTACCTAAAGCAGCTTGAGACAGCTTCTTTTTTTTACGCATCAGCATTAGATTATCCCCAAAGTTCTTCATTGTGAACGGTTAAAGTGAGAAGCCATCTTGATCTTTTGGTATGTGACAAAATCACCGTTTTGCCTGCATATTTTAAGTTTAGACGCCTTCAGAAATTGATAAACCAAAACCGACAAAAATAAAAAAATTAAAAATAATAAACAATTTAGCTAAAAAATTGAATCAATACGATCAATCGACTATATTTGTGAATAATCGATCCTTAAAAATATTTAAAAAGCTGCAAAACATAACTATAAGGCAGTTTTCAAAGTTTAAAAAATATAAAAAACATGAAAAATTTTTATGATTTAAATGCCATCGAGCGGTTATTAAATGAGCTTTCTCCAAAACAAATCGTTAAACTATTGGATGATACGCTGTATTTTATGGTAAATTATAACGAATACGAGCAGGTTACATACTTATCCGATTATTACCATCAGCTACGGTCATTGAGAGATAGTTTTGAACAAACCAAGCCCAACAGTCCAGAGTAAATCCCAAGCTTTTGTTAAAATTTTAACCAAAAACTGCGTGGCAATGCTATTTAAATGAGAATTTCAGGCTCATTCGGTAAAGATTTGCTCGAAATGACGATTTATTTTGTTTAGAATATTAACTTTGCAGTAAATTAATAGCATTATCAATGTAGATTTACCCATGGGAAAACGGCAAATTCGTATTTTTGAGCAAGACATTGCAGCACAATTACCCCAAGTGTCGGGCAAAGAATTGAGTCTGGTATTGAAAAATGATTTGACCCTCAAAGGTAAAATTTATAAATTCGACGGATCACAAGTGTTTTTTAAAGATACCATACATCGTAAACACGTGATTGAACAAACCACTATTGCGGAAATTATTTTGGATAATACCACTAGTTATTAAAAACGGATCGTTGTACCGATGATATAGAAAATAGTACTGTGAGACTATGCTGACGAACCTTTTAATTAAAAATTACGCCCTGATTGAGCAGTTGATGATCAAACCCCATCAATCACTCAACATCATTACCGGGGAAACGGGTGCTGGTAAATCTATTTTACTAGGTGCCATTGGTATGCTGATGGGCAAACGTGCGGACACCAAAACTTTGATGCACACCGATAGCAAATGTGTCATCGAAGGTGCTTTTCTCATTTGGTCGTATAATTTACAAGATCTATTTGAGAAATTAGACATTGACTACGAAGACGAAACCACCATTCGACGGGAGATTACTCCAAGTGGTAAGTCCAGGGCATTTATCAACGATACTCCAGTCAATCTGGATGTTTTACGAGAAGTGGGTCGGCACTTGATTGATATTCACTCCCAACATGATAATTTGCTACTGGGTGACAACGTATTTCAATTGCAAATGGTAGATGTGTGCGCCGAAAACCAAGGTTTGCTGAAAGACTACCAAGTAAAATACCAGGAGTACCGAAAGGTGAAGAAGCAATATGACCAGTTGTTGACGGAGTACAATACCCACAAAAACGAACTGGACTACAATAAATTTTTATACGATGAATTGGCCAAGGCCGGTTTACAATCGGGTGAGCAGGAAAAACTGGAAAGTGAACTGAAGCTGTTGGAAAGCTCTGAAGAAGTCAAGCTCAAACTCAACGAAGCACTGGGGTTACTGAGTCGGGCGGAGGAGGCGGCCATCATAGACCAGCTACGCACCATTGCCAATGGACTCGACAGTATCAGCGAACTTAGTACTACTTTTGGAGATATTTCGGAACGAATGAACAGCGCGCTGATTGAGATTCAAGATCTCACTGGTGAAATAGAGCGAGAAGAGGAAGTAGTAGAGCTCAACGAAGAACGCATCGAGGAAGTAAAAGAACGAGTGAGTTTTATTTACCAAATGCAACAAAAACACCACGCTGGTTCGGTAGATGAGCTGTTAGAAATTCAAGCTACATTGGAAAACAAGGTAAACAAGGTACTTAATTTCGATGATGAAATTCAAACACTGAAAAACCAGCTCGAAGCCATCAACGAGGAATTGATGCAATTGGGTGAATCGCTTTCTCTCACTCGCCAAGGTGTGGCTCCCGAAATAGAAGAAGACATCATGCGCTTGTTGATAGACTTGGGCATGCCTAATGCTACCATCAAGATAGAACAAAATCGCACCGAACCAGGGAGTTTTGGCATCGATGAAATCAATTTCTTATTTAGTGCCAACAAGGGAGTGCCACCCCAAGAAATTGCCAAAGTAGCCTCAGGGGGTGAATTTTCCCGTTTGATGCTGGCCATTAAATATATTTTGGCTACCAAAACATCTTTGCCCACGGTGATTTTTGATGAAATAGACACTGGAATATCAGGAGAAATTGCACTCAAAATGGGCAAAATGTTCAAAGAAATGGCTCATCGTCACCAAATCATTGCCATTAGTCACTTGCATCAAATTGCGGCCAAAGGAAATCATCATTATTTTGTGTATAAAGACCATTCGGCAGAGCGTTCGGTCAGTCGAATTCGTCAACTCAACGACGACGAACGAATACAGGAAATAGCTCAAATGATTAGTGGTTCGGCTCCTTCAGAAAGTGCGATATTGAGCGCCAAGGAATTGTTGGAACTACCATAATCGTATTTTGTTGGTCTCAACCTACACTTCATCATGAATTTGTCATCCTCTGTGGTTTAGTTACCCAGAGGTTTTTTTGTAATCAGGGGCGCACCCAAGGCATAACGAACTGGCTCCGTCGACTTGGAATAGATGAAGCACAGTACAAACACTTAGTAGCGTTGATAAGTACGGTAGAAAATTAAGTATTGTTTAACAAAAGGATTTTGCTCATACATAACCAATCTTCACACATTGCTTTCATCGTTTTTTGCGTCCGGGCATGGTACCCAAATTGAGACTTTGCTCTGATCTTAGTTAAGTTTAACCCACAAAAAAAGAGAGGCCATCAGGCGCTCTCTCATTTGAAATGTTCTTCGAAATAGATGTATTATTTTCTTTTCACCACTTTCTTTTTTTCCAGTTCCATCATAAAATATGGGCGGTGAAAGTTCCTCACGGATTTTGTTTTTTTTATAACATATTTACTGTTTGCCTCCATGTTGCCTCAGTTTTCAATTATTAATTGAATTTTTACGGGATGCAAATAACCGGCTTTTTCATAAAAAAAACAATTTTTTCTCTCATTTTCGCAACCTTTTATTTTTAATCTCGTAGCACAATAGGCTATCTACCGAAAATCACTCATAAAAGTACGTCAAAGCCGCTTTTGCCCTTCTCCCCTAACATTCATTCCCTCTCTACCCTCTTTTTTACCGATGAATACCATCCAATAAAAATTTGTGCCTCGAAGCAACCTCCAAATTCTTATAGATGTAAGGATTGCAAACGCGTTTTTCATATTCTTAATTACTTAGTAACGTGTTCGCAATAACTGCCTGTTTTTCTCTACTGCCTGAACTGCTGGACTTCGTTATTTTTCTTGCCCGTAGCGTTGCTACGAGCGCAAAAAATGTCTCATCCAACAGCCCAGGCATATGACCAAATCGGACACTTATTTTGAACATGTTACTTAATACCAATCATCTCTATAAATATTATTCATAATCTTATAAAATATTATTGATGAAAAACACCAAGGAAGTTTTATACCATTTCAATCATTATCATCGCTTATTTATTTTCACTGCTGTCTTACTGATTGGCTTATATTCTTGCTCTAGTCAAAACCAGGAAGATTTACTTACTCCACCCCAAACCAATACTGGCCCCACCTGTGCCAACGCACCTGAACTGACGGTAAACGAAGTTCAAGAAAGTAATTGCGGCCAGAGTGTAGGCAGTATTACCGTAAGCGGATCGGGAGGTTCGGGGACGCTTACTTACAGCTTAGATGGACAAACTTTTCAGGCTACGGGTACTTTCAATGGCCTAAGCAATGGCACTTATACTGTTGTGGTAAAAGATGACACAGGATGTACCAATAGCACAGAAGTAACGGTAGGGGTCAATGATTCCCCAAGCTTGGCCATCGATATTGTTCCTATTATTCAAACCAATTGTGCCATCAGTGGCTGCCACGTTTCAGGTGCTCAAAGCCCTAATTTGAGCAACAGATCGGGTATTATAAGCAGCGCACAAAGGGTTTTGGCGCGTACTTCACAAAGAACGATGCCTCCATCTGGGTCGGGTAAGAGCCTTACCGACGCACAAATTGAGTCGATTCGTTGTTGGGTAGAATCTGGAGCTAAAGATGATTAGCACTTTGAGGATTAAATCCATTATATCATTCAGGCCAGACAGATTTTAAAAATCTGCCTGGCCTAAGCACTTAATTTTAAAGGACTAACATTGTAATTTAATCAAAGACTTTACAAATGGTTCAAACATTCAACGGCTTCGCCACTCAGGGCGAAGCCGTTGAATTCATCCATTAACCTTTGCTTTTGTGTTGGTTGATGACTACCTCTACTTGGTTTTTATCAATGACAGGCCCCACGATGGTACGAATGATTTTACCATCTGGTGCTACAAACACATTGGTAGGGAAAGCCTCTAATTGATACAAATCTTCGGTTACCCCCTGAAGATCGCCCAACATCGGGAAAGTGACCTCAAATTTTTTCTTAAAGTCTTGCGACGCCTCTATTTTATCGCCTACATTCACCGCTATCAACTCAAAATCTTTGCCTCCTAGTTGGCCATAAAGGCTTTGTATTTCCGGAAAATCTTTGATACACGAACGGCAGGCCTTGTTCCAGAAAAGTAACATCACATACTTGCCTTTGAAATCGGTCAAGCTCTGTTTTTTCCCATCTACACTATTAAAAGTAAAGGCGGGGGCATTTTTTATTTGCTTGGGCCCACAAGCAGCCATTCCTGCAATTAAGAGAGTAAAAATGAATAATCGTTTCATTTGCATTGGTTTATTCGTTTAAGTCACAAGCAGTATTTATTGTTGCAATTCACCGTATAAATCAAATTCGGTTGCATTGGTAATGCGAATCGGTGAAAAATCTCCTACTGGCAAATAAGTATTTTCGGCCGAAATCAAGACTTCATTGTCTACTTCGGGCGAATCGGCCTCAGTACGCCCCACAAAATAGCCTCCCTCCTTGCGATCAATCATCACTTTATAAACCTTTCCTACTTTTTGCTGGTTCAATTCCGCCGAAATTTCTTGTTGCAAAGCCATAATTTGCCCGGCTCGGTCTTCTTTCACTTCCTGAGGTACATCGTCAGCCATTGTAAAAGCGTGGGTACTCTCTTCGTGAGAGTAGGTAAAAATACCCAAACGATCAAACCTTGATTTTTCTACAAACTGATACATTTCTTCAAAATCCTCTTCGGTTTCACCTGGATGTCCAGCAATCAAGGTAGTACGCAAAGTAATTTCGGGCACCTTCTGGCGAATGGTATCAATCAATTGCTCCGTCTTTTCCCGGGTAATCCCTCTACGCATCAGCTTCAGCACTTTAGAAGAACCATGTTGCAAAGGCATATCCAAGTAGTTACAAATATTGGGGTACTGCTTGATGGTGTCTAATATATCTAGTGGAAATCCAGCTGGGTAGGCATACTGTAAACGAATCCACTCGATGCCCTCTACATCGGCCAAACGAGCCATCAATTCCGATAAATTGCGCTTTTTGTATAAATCCAGTCCGTAGTAAGTCAAGTCCTGAGCAATCAGGATGAGCTCTTTGGTGCCATTTTTGGCCATGGCTTGAGCCGACTTTACCAGTTCTTCTAATGGTCGAGACACATGCTTGCCTCGCATAATAGGAATCGCACAAAACGAACAAGGGCGGTCGCAGCCTTCGGCAATTTTCATGTAAGCATAATGCCGAGGCGTCGTAATGAGTCGCTCTCCTACCAATTCGTGTTTGTAATCGGCCTTGAACTTTTTAAGCAAAAGGGGTAAATCTCGTGTACCGAAATACGCATCTACAATTGGTATTTCCTTTTCCAAATCATCCTTGTAGCGTTGCGACAAACACCCCGTGACATAAAGTTTGTCAATCACACCCTCTTGTTTGGCCTCCGCGTATTGTAAAATGGTGTCAATAGATTCTTGTTTGGCGTTTTCTATAAACCCACAAGTATTGACAATCACTACATTTGCCTCATCGTTGGCAGCCTCGTGGGTGGTATCGATTCCATTCCCTTGCAATTGGGTCAATATATTTTCTGAATCTACCAGGTTTTTTGAACACCCTAGGGTGACAATATTTACTTTGGTTGTCGTATTTCCTTTTGTCTTCATGTTTTCTTCTTTAAACTCCTGACTCCGCTTTCATTGTACTTTAAAAAACCGCCTTATAATTTATTTTTATGTTAAGTTCAGATAATTTCGAGCTTTTTACCTCCACCGGATTTGCATTTCCTTGTCCATCAAAAAGATTGGCAAATACATATTGTTGCCCTTTATCTTCTTCTACCGTAAAAACGGAGTACTTCCCAGGGGGTAACTTTATCTGAAAACACCCATCTTCATCTGCCATTGTTTTGGCAAAAGGCTTGGAAGTGGGCACCTGAAACAATTGCCCGCTCATTTGTAGTTGGTCTCTCGACGTCAGCGGATATATCAATAATTGTCTTTTTACCGGTTTTGTTGCCTCTTGGTCTTTTTTAGATTTTTTATCATTTATTCCCAAACCAGGCATTTGATTTCCTGATATCCAAAATACCCTTCCATAGACCCCTTGAGTGATTTTTACCGCACAGTTACTTGCTCGATGCGCACTTGAGGTCGGATTACAATGGGTGAGGGTACCAATGAGCAGCAAGCTCCAAATAATGATTGAAAGCGTTTTTTTCATAAGGGCGTTTTTTTAGAGGGCAAAGATAAGGCTTTTTGCGGAATGCAAAGGTACGCCACCTCAATACCCGGTAATTAGTCGGTTTTTTTGACCTGAAGATTTTTTGCCAAGGTACCCAAACACTGGATTGCCTGGGCCACTTGTTCATCAAATGGACGAGCAAAACTCAAACGAATAAAGTTTTTATAAGTGTCATTAAAGGAAAATACCTGACCAGGAATGATGATAATATTGTTTACTTTGGCTTGCCGATAGAGTGCATAGGTGTCTACGTCTTGGTCAAACCCAATCCATAGTACATAACCTCCCTCAGGCGAAGAAAAGAAAGTCTCATCAGGAAAGTTTTCCAACAAACAGGTTTCATATTTCACCAAATTGAAGTGCAGGTAGTCCCGAAGCTTTTTAAGATGATAATCATACCGCTCTTTACGCAAAAAATCACTCAACACAAATTGTGATATCGAACTGGTAGTGATAGAATGAATTCGTTTTTGACGAAAAACTTGCGCTTGAAATCGTCCCGGCAAGCAATACCCTACGCGATAACCTGGAGCCAAGGTTTTGGAAAAAGAACTACAATACATTACCCAGCCTGCTTGATCGTATCGCTTGATGGTGGTGGGACGCTTTTTTCCAAAATAGAGTTCTCCATATACGTCGTTTTCAATCAAAGGAACTTGCCAATGTTGCGCCATTTCAGCCAATTGCTTTTTTTGATCATCAGGAATACTATGTCCAGTAGGATTATGAAAATTGGACACAAACAAACACGCTTTCACCGAAAAATCCCTAAAAACTTGCTCCAAATAGTTGAGATCCAGTCCAGTTACAGGATCTGATGCAATCGAAATGACCTGATAACCCAAATGTTCAATCACTTGTTGGATACCAAAATAAGTGAGGGTTTCGGTTACAATGACTTCCCCCTTTTGGGCAACCGCTTGTAGACAAAGTACCAATGCTTCCAGGCACCCTGCGGTAACCAAGACCTCCTCTTGTGAACCGCCAAATCCCCATTGAAAGGTATGTAGTGCAATTTGTTGTCGCAAACGATCAACTCCTACTGAAGGTGGATAACTCAACAACTGTTCTGCATAATTTTTTGAAACCTCGGTCAGTGTTTTTTTAAACTTTTGGGTAGGCAATAGGTGTTGGGGCGGAACCGCTTGAGATAAATCAACACAATTGGCTTGGGTACGGCTGGTTTCTATTGCTTCCAGAATACCCGAAGTAGTAGGTTTGACGGGTTGTTTGACTATTTTTTCTGCGGCCATCAATTGCTGATATGCCCTCATCTTGGCCGTGTCTCTTTTGCGCTTCACGTAGTACCCCGACTTGGGCCGAGCCTCAATGAGCCCTAAAGCTTCTAAATGATAGTAGGCACTGAATACGGTAGCTGGACTCACCTGGTATTGCTGCGAGAGCACCCTAACTGAAGGCAACTTACTTCCTGGTGATAAATTTTTTTGAAGGATGTGCTGTTGCAGGTTATCAGCCAATTGTTGGTACAAGAACGCTTTCTCTTTAGGCATATGGATTTCGATTTTCATCATCTGATACGGTCCTAATTTACAAAAACTGCCTCTGTTTTCTTTTGATAATGCCCTCTAATTTTGGGTTTTGAATTAGTTGAACCATAAAAAACACTTACAATGTATCATCAATTGAACCAGGACAAGGCTGATTTCGCGGCCTTGCTCGACCAAGTGCATCGCTACAATCAAGCGTTTATTCACCAAATCGAAACGTTGTCTCCTCAAATCACGGTCAACGAACTTCCCTATCAGCCTTTGACTCCCGAAGGAATTGGAGGGCAAGTTACTTTAGCTCAGTTCGATGCCCGATTTAAATCCTATGTGCAGGCCTCGGGAGGACCTCGTTATTTTGGTTTTGTAATAGGAGGCAGTACTCCCGCTTCTTTGATGGGAGATTTAATGGCCAGTACTTTCGATCAAACCAATTCTGACATCCAGGACGTGGTAGAAAAAGAAGCAGTTCAAAACCTGAGAGAATTGTTTGATTTACCGCCTACTTTTCAAGGAAACTTTACTACTGGGGCTACAATGGCCAATTTTTCGGGGTTGGCTACCGCCCGTCAATGGATTGGTGAGCAAATGGGCATATCAGTGGCTGATAAAGGGCTAGGAGCACTCTTGCCGATTCAAATATTGGGAGCCAAGCCCCACGCCAGTATATTCAAATCGCTCTCGATGCTCGGTTTGGGCAAACATCATCTCCAAAAGGTCGCTTCTCTTCCAGAACGAGAAGCCATCGACGTTTCCGCGCTGGAATCTCAACTCAAAGCACAAGCTTCACCTCAGCCTTGTATTGTGGTAGCCAGTGCAGGTACAGTAAATACTGGTGATTTTGACGATTTGGAAGCCATTGGGCGCTTAAAGCAAAAATACCGGTTTTGGCTGCACGTAGATGCTGCATTTGGTGGTTTTGCGGCTTGTAGTCCACTGCTTGCTCATTACTTAAAAGGCATTGAATATGCTGACTCCATCACGATTGATGCTCACAAATGGTTGAACGTGCCCTATGATGCTGCGGTCATCTTTACCCAACACCAGACGCTGCAACAAGCCGTATTTTCCAATCAAGCGGTTTACCTTGATAGTGATCCCTCAAAATTCAATTTTATGGACCTCACCCCCGAAAACAGTCGACGCTGGCGAGGACTCCCAGTATGGTTTACCCTCAAAGCCTACGGCAAGCAAGGGTACCAGGAAATTGTGGAAAGGAACCACCATCATGCCCAAACGCTGGCCGATGCCATCCAAAAAGACCATCGTTTTGAATTATTGGCACCTGCTCGCCTCAATATTGTATGTTTTACTTTGAAACACTCCCCACAAGTTCCTCCAAGTCAGGCCCAAATCAAGTCATTTTTGAGTCAACTTGCGGCTACGGGCAAGGTGTTTCTCAGCCCCACTGTTTATGAAGGAGTACCCGCTATCAGGGCCGCTTTTTCTAATTGGCGCACCGAAACCGCCGATGTGTTGCAGGCTTGGGATTTACTACAAGCTACCTTTGATCAAGCCCATATGACATCGGAGATAGATAGATAAACTGGTAGATAAAGTCACGGCAATATTCCTGGGTCGTGGCTTTTACTTATACACCTACATATGCTGCCTAAAGCAACCTTTACCAAAGAAATACCATCTGGAATATACATTACCAAACCATATATTCCAATGAACCATTACTCTAAAACCCTGACTTTAATGTGCTTTCTGTTGGTTGGCGCATTGATGAGTTGTCAAAGCGATCAAGAAAAACCCCTCCAAAACCTGATTGGAACCACGATGTCTGCTGCCACGCTGGACCAATACTTAGAAGAGAAAATGAAATCTCTGAAGATTCCAGGGCTGGCTGTGGCCGTCATCAACAATGGTAAAGTAGTATACCACCGGGTGAAGGGCTATGCCGATAAAGCACATAAAATAAAAGTGAATAAACAGACCATTTTTGAAGGTGCCTCTATGTCTAAATCGGTGTTTGCCTACTTCACAATGAAGTTGGTAGAGCAGGGCAAACTGGATCTGGACAAACCTTTGTATCAGTATTTGCCTTACCCCGACATTGCTTATGATGACCGCTATAAGAAAATCACCGCACGAATGGTTTTAAGCCATCGTTCGGGTTTTCCAAACTGGCGAACCGATTATAAAAGCAAAGGAGGTAAACTGTTTATCAAATTTGAACCAGGCACTCAGTACCATTACTCTGGAGAGGGGTATCAATACCTGGCCAAGGTGCTCAAGCACTTACTCAAAACCGACTGGAAGGGTTTAGACGCTAAAATTCGAGAAGACATTATGCTGCCACTTGGCATGATCCATACTCGTTTTATCCAGAACACCTACAATGTCACCCACAAAGCCAAACCTTACGATGAAAAAGGACAATTGGTAGACCCTAAATATAAAAAACTAGATAGCTTATTCATTGCCCCTGCCTCTATTCATTCTGAGTCCATGGAATTTTCTAAGTGGTTGATTGCAATGATGAATCGTCAGGGTTTACAAAAAACCGCTTTTGACGAAATGCTCAAACCTCATTCTCAGGTGCCTTTCCCCATTCCTTTGGAGTTGAACTATACCTTGGGCTTCTTCAACTACACTTTTCCTTTTGGTGATTTTTATATGCACGGAGGCAACAATGAAGGCTTTACCTGCCTTTTTGCTATTGAACCGGATAAAAAATGGGGGTTTGTGGTATTTACCAACTCTGAATATGGCGAGCAGTTAGGCAGCTTAATGCAGCTTTATTTCATCAATGGCTGGCCCTTGAATAAATACATTTGGTTGGCCGTTTTTGTGCTCTTTGCTTTTTTGGCATTATTGGTCAATGGCATTTTGTTACTTCGTAAAACCAAGCAACCTGCGCTAAGTAAATACCATTTCCGAGGAGGGTTACTCGCTCTATCCAGTGTATTTTTAGGTTTGTTTCTTTCCAGTTATACGACCATTCATTATAGTTCTGTGGGGCATTGGATATTCCAAGGTTTGTACTATGGCTTGGCTCTTGCCATTGTGGTTCAACTTTACCTGGCCGCCAAACAACTGATCACTTTACAGAAAAACAAAAGCATTGGAATTGTAAAAATGGTTTTTCAGGCGTTTTTGATGTTGGCGTTGTTGATAAGTGGGGTAATGATTGTTTGATTTCTATTACCAAACATACGTTTAATTGTCAAAAAGATTAACCATTGCTAATATTGATAGCAAAAAACTCCTTATTGTACAGCCCAATACTCTATATTTTGTATATTTGAATTATGAATACAGCAATAGATTTATATAGTGGTATAGGAGGCTGGACCCTTGGGATGAAATTATCTGGGATACAAGACATTGCTTCTTATGAATGGTGGAACGAAGCCAATGTTACACACAACTTCAATTTTAATACTAATCATAAAGAAATTAATATTCGCAAAATCAACGTATCAGAATTACATTTTAATCAGAAAATAGACTTTGTTGTTGGTAGTCCTCCTTGCACACAATTCTCGTTTGCTAATCGTGGTGGCAATGGAGACATACAAGACGGCTTGATTGATATTTATAAATTTTTAGAAATTGTAGAACATGTGAAACCCAAATACTGGGCAATGGAAAATGTTCCTCGAGTGAAAAAAATCTTAGAACAAGAATTGCGTGATGGGCCTTTAAGTAGGTTTCAATCGTTAGTTAAAGTAAATGAAGTAATTGATACAGCAGAGTTTGGAGTTCCACAAAATAGAAAAAGAATGATTGCAGGTAACTTCCCTCTTGATTTATTACTGTCATATAAAAGCAAGATACCTCTAGTCACACTTGGACAGGTGCTCACATCACTACAACAAAAAACAGTCATTGACCCTAATTACGGATATCAAATCCCAAAGATAGATGTTACTGAACTTGAAAATGAAGCGGAACTAACATCACATGAATTGAGAATCAATAGAGATGCTAAGTCTTATCACCCAATTTACAATAAGATGGCATTTCCAGATAGACTCAATAGACCAAGTAGAACAATAACCGCAACTTGTACCAGGGTCTCTAGAGAAAGCATCATTTTAGAATCTAAAAGTGGATTTCGTAGATTAAACGTCCGTGAAAGAGGAGTCATTCAAGGTTTTCCTATTACTTATCAATTTTATGGAAAGACCTTGAATAATAAATTTAAAATGATAGGAAACGCTGTACCTCCACTACTTACATATTATATCTTTCAAAGCATGCTTGAAGTTCACTCTAAGGACTTAATTCTACCTAAAAACGTCAACTATTATCATTCAAAGCCTCAACTCAAACCCTATAAGTCAAAACTAGGCCCTCCAGTAAGAAAATACCCTGCTAAAAGAAAGTTCATGTTTGCTGTCCCTCATTTAAGGTTTGGTAGTGGTGTGCGATTTGAATTATCAAATAATCACAAGTCTCCTAACATTGATTGGTCCTTCAAATTTTTTTACGGCACTTCAAAAAATATTAAACAGGTGAAGCTTGATAATCAAATAAGACAGGCATTAGCACCAATGATAAGTACATCAAAAAGTAAAATATTTAATCAATACATTCATAAAATTGTCAATAAATACAAAAATTACTCTTCTGCAGTACTTCAAGACCTTTGGGTATCAAGTGATTCTAATAATGAGGTTTTTAAATTTTTGGACGAAGTTGGTACTTGTGTCAACAAAATTATGCAAGAGTCTAATCTTCAAACAATTGATTCTAATCTCATTTCAATTATTATAGGAGAAGAAAATAAAAAGCTAAGCGAAAATAAAAATAGTATTTTAACCGGGTTTTATTTTTTATCTAGTCTAAATGATAAACTTTTTGTTTAATGGAAATAGGAGCTATGTACTCTCATCTTAACGGTTTTGAATGGATTCAATACCATCAAAAGAAAATGTGGGAAGAAATTGAAAGCATCATTGCAAACATTGATGCAAATGACTATCGCACAAAAATCAGTCAGGAAAAAACAATGAAAGGTAAAAAGTTATTTAGCCCTACTGATTTAAATAAAAGAATTAAGGGTGACTTTGAGAAACTAGGTTGGTTTGAAAGTAGAACTAACTATTGGGTTACAGATGACTATAACCTTATTAGTAAAACTATGCATCTTTCAGCGGAAGAGCAAAAACAACAAATTCTTTCTGCTAATAAGGAACCCATCAAATCTTACAACCAAACAGATTTTGTAAAAAACCGAATAGCTGTTGAAGTACAATTCGGTAAATATAGTTTTATAGCATACGACTTATTTGTGAAACATTTAGCATTTTATGTTGGAGATACAATTGATGTAGGTATTGAAATACTACCAATGAAAAATATGCAATCACAAATGTCATCAGGCCCAGGATATTATGAAGGAGCTTTGTACGATCTCGCTAGACAAGGAAGGGGTGTACCAGCAGTTCCTTTAGTTTTAGTGGGTATCCAACCATAGTAACTCTTTTGGCCAAACCATTACCATTTGGGTAATGGTTTTTACCTCTTTTCTTTTTTCGTTATCTTTTCTTCACCTTTCGCAAATAAGCCATACTGGTTACTTTGGCTACCCTTTTTCCTTAAGCCAGGTTTGCGGGTAAAGGCAATGGTACCCGAAAATATCTTTTAGAACAACAAAGCCGGAAAGGGGTCAGAAGTGGTCCCCAGGGCTGCTCCAAGCATAATTCCAGTGTTATTTTTAATATAAAAAAAGAGACCTGGATATAAACTTCCCTGAAATCTTTGGTCATCCGTATTTTTAAGCCAAAAAAAATAAACATAGGATAAATCAATAAACCAGACAAAATGCCCATTAAAATAGCATAAACCCATTTTTTCTAATATTTTTTAACATTTACGTATTGATATTATTAGCAAAAGTTTGTAATTTTAACAAACCAATGCGCTAACTAATGCTTGTTCAAGAATCAGAAAGAATACTAAAAGAATATTTTGGCTATGCCCGCTTTCGACCACTTCAAAAAGAAATTATAGATACCATTCTAGAAGACCAAGACGTATTGGCCTTGCTTCCTACTGGTGGAGGGAAATCTTTGTGTTATCAGGTACCAGCCATGGTTAAAAACGGGGTATGTATTGTGGTTTCGCCACTCATTGCGCTGATGAAAAATCAAGTGGCGGCTTTGGCCCAACACAACATACCCGCAGCATATCTCAATAGTACCCAGTCAGCTGAAGAGCAGGAAATCATCGAGAACAAGTGTTTCAATAAGGAAATCAAACTACTCTACATTTCCCCCGAAAAACTAGTCAATGAAACTTTCCTAAATTTTTTGAAAATCATTCAGGTCAGCATGTTCGCCATTGACGAAGCCCATTGTATTTCATCTTGGGGACACGATTTTCGCCCTGAATATGGCAAGCTCCATCGCATCAAAGAAGAGTTTCCGAACAAGCCCATTATGGCGCTTACTGCTACGGCTGACCTGGTGACCCGTCAAGACATTGTTCAACAACTCCAAATTGATGATTGTCAGGTATTTACTGCTCCATTTGACCGCCCCAATATCCGGCTCAATGTCACCACTGGTTTTCACCGCCTCGAGCGCATCATTAAGTTTTTACACAGCCGCCCTGAACAAACTGGATTGATTTATTGTCTGACTCGTCACGACACCGAGGACATCGCCAATAAACTTCAGGAAGCTGGTTTTGCCGCAGCCCATTACCATGCCGGACTCAGCAACGAGGAATGTAATCAGATACAACGTGATTTTCTCAACGACGACTTGCATATTGTATGCGCTACCGTTGCTTTTGGAATGGGCATTCACAAAAATAATGTACGCTTTGTCATTCACTACAATATGCCTCGCAATCTTGAGAGTTACTATCAGGAAATAGGCCGGGCAGGTCGTGATCAGGAAATTAGTGATGCCATCTTGTTTTACTCTTTCAAGGATGTGATTCACTGGCGTACTTTGATTGCCGAAAGTAAAAATAATCAAGACCAAGACAACCACCAACTAAAAATGGCCAAACTGGCCCGGATGCAACAATATGCCGAAGCGAGCATTTGTCGTCGTAGGATTTTGATGAACTACTTTGGCGAACCAATGCAGGAAGATTGTGGCAATTGTGATGTATGCCGCAAACCAAGAAGTAAGTTTGACGCTACTTTACTGGCCAAAAAGGCCCTATCGGCTTGTATTCGCTTGAAAGAAAGTATACAAATGCCTGTCTTGATTGATGTGTTGAGGGGCAACAAAACGGCCCTCATTGCCGAAAAAGAATATGACCGCATCAAAACCTTTGGCTCCGCAAGTGAGGTGAGCTACCACGAATGGAAGGATTATCTACAACAAATGATCAACCTGGGGATTTTTGAGATCGCCTACGACCAAGCCTATGTTTTAAAGAAAGGTCCTTTGGCGCAGCAAGTATTGTACGAAGACTATAAAGTCACCCTTGCCTTGCCAGAGTTTGATTTCAGTCAACGGCAAGGCCAACCCCGTACCAAGTCGGAAATGTTGTACGAAGAATTGTTCGAGAAACTTCGAATTGTACGCCAGGAGCTGGCACTGGAACACGAAATACCAGTCAAGGAAGTTTTTAATGATTATACGCTCAGTGAATTGGCCAAGGGACGCCCCACTACTCTGCTAAACATAGAAATGATTTCGGGAGTGACCCCCAAAAAAGCTGAAACTTTTGGGATTCCTTTCTTAAAACTCATTCGAGCGTTTTTGATTGAACAATACCACAATGGTGAAAAAATCAAGGGGGCTTTGTACCTCATTACCCATAAATTTTACGAACAAGACCTGACTCCAGAGGAGATTGCCCGTGAGCAGGGCCTACCTATAGAAGAGATTTATGAGCATTTGGTGATATTATATGAATTGGGATATGAGGTGGAGCTGCTCAAATTTATCAATCGCCAAGAATTAGATCAGATTTTGGCTACCTTGAGGCTCAAAGACAATGCGGTAAAACTAGATGAGCTTACCCAGCAATACCAGGAAGAATATGATCCCTTCAAAATCAAAATTGCTTGGGCTGTCTATCAAAAAATGCAGGAAGATTAGCGCACACTACCAAGTTTTATTCTGTTTCCGTTTCACCTTCGGTGTCTTCTGCTTCTTTTTCTTTTCCTTTTTCTGAGTCAGGCGCAGGCTTTTCGGTTGCTTCCAGAGAAGTATTCTGCTTCCACTCTTGGTATCTTTGGTCTATTCGCTGGCTTATTTTTTCAAAATTTTCCCAGGTATCTTCCACATGGTAAAATGAAGCCAAACCCGAAGTAAGTAACTCCTCGTAATCTTTTTTGTAGATACCCGTTTGATAATATTCTTTGGAAAATTCGTTGCCATCTTCGTTGAGCAGATCCTCTCCCAAGTAACCATCCCACATGGCACTCAAGATGGCCGCAGTAATCTCTCGTTCTTTGAAGCGAATGATTTGATGGCCTGCTTCATCTTCAAAAAGTTCGCTATACAGACTGTTTTCCAGTACCCACCCCAAAAACATTCCAATATGCACATAGGCTTGATCAATGGGCAAAACATTGGGAAACTTGCCCATAAAGTGGTGTTTGGCACGATCATATATCAGGTCATCTGATGCTGCGTTATCTGCTGCCATGTATCTGAGAAATTAGAGTTGTTAATAAGTTAGCAAGATAAATTTTAGTTTTCAAATATCCTATTGCAAATAATCGGAGTACCCATCAAATTTTGATCTACCCCCTCCACAAATATGGAAACAAAATAAACGAAACCGTGATTACAATCATATTGATGGCCAGTAGGGTAAGTAACTCGTCATAACTTGCACTTCTGGCCAAGCCATCCATGGCATTTTTTGAGGTTTTGATCAGCATCAGCAACATTGGTAAAATCACTGGGAAACTCAAAATAGCCATCAAAGTAGCATTATTATTGGCTTTGGCCGCAATGCTCGACACCATGGTAAGCGTAGAAGAAAATCCGATTCCACCCAATAACATGTTGAACACAAACAACATCGGGTCTTGCACTGGGTTCCCCAATACCAAAGCATAAGTAGCAAAGCCAATCAAAGCAATCACCAGCATCAATAAACTATTGTAGATAATCTTGGATAAGATAATACTTTGGGGGCTCATCAGCGTGTAATAGTACAATAGGCGTCCTTGCCGTTCTTGCATAAAACTCTTGGCCACGGCATTGATGGCCGTAAATAACAAGATAATCCAAAAAAGCGTATTCCAGGTAGGAGGCGACAATACCGCATTTTTTAAGTTAAAACTTAAATAAGTGATCATTACAGTGCTTACAATATAGAGCAATAACCCATTAAGGGCATAGCGTTCTCGCCACTCGAGTAATATTTCTTTTTTAACCAGAATCTTTATTTCTTTGAATAGCATCGAATTCTTTGAAAAAGTATACAGAAGTCGTCTTGACTTCACAAATAAAAATGCGTGGATGTTGTTTTGTCTGAAAAACTCTAGTGTGCAAAAAAACGTAATCTATTTGAATAAAAAACTAAAATTTCAATGAAAAACTACCAGTTTACATTTTTTTTAATTTTTGCCTGCTGTTTATCATTTAATATTACTTATAGTCAAGGATTTCAAATACCTAATGATACTTGCCCTAACGTACCTATTACATTTACCAGTCCAGTTTCCTCGGCCAATACCTATGACTGGGATTTTTGTACTGGGGATTTGGCCAGGACTCTTTCTTCTACTTTGCTGTTATCTACCCTGAGTAAGTCCCAAGCAAATCGAGCCGAAGGTCTCACTACAGTTTTTGATGGTACCAGTTGGTATGGATTTTATACCAATCGTGAAGGAAACTCGCTCAGTCGCCTTGATTTTGGCTCCGATTTATCAAATATACCGGCTCTTCCGGTAGATTTGGGCAATCCTGGTGGTTTGTTTGCCTTACCAAGAAGCATAGAAATTTTCAGAGAAGGAAACAATTGGTATGGCATCGCACTCAATCTGGCTGGCAGAATCATTATTCTCAATTTTGGCACTAGTCTCACCAATACGCCTACTGCCAGTTTGGTACCTGCTTATACCCAATTTACTATTCCCGCTGACGTAGATGTAGTTCGTGATGGTAGTAATACCTACCTAGTAGTCATTAATTACGATGCTCTTAACCCAAACATTGTTATTTTAGATTATGGCTCAAGTATTACAAATCCTACTCCTACCATTACAGCCACTGGTAGTTTGCCTATCCAGGAAGGTTATTCAGTAAGAGCCATCAAAGATCATAATCAATGGCATGCATTTGTTACAGGTATTGTTACCTCTACCGCTAACGATCGTTTCCCTCAATTCATTTTATTAGATTTTGGTAGTTCTTTACACAATACCTCTCCTACCACGAGAAATTTTAGTCCAAGTAAAAGCAAAGCCGATGATGATTTAAACGAAATGGTTCCTCTAATAGATGGTGTTAACCGATTTTCGTTTTCACTCACTGTTGCAGGCTATCTTTATCGTTATTCTTACGGAGATTCCTTTGACAATACCCCTACTATAGATAGTTTGGGGAATCTTGAATTGATAGGAGCAGAAGGGAGTATCGGATCTTCTAGTCTTACTTTCAGTAAACAGGACTCACGATGGTATGGCTTCACTCTCAATTCTAATGGCCCAAACCCCAATTCTCAGTTGGTAAGAATAAACTTTGAGGAAGTAAGTTGTAACCTGAGAAACTCAGTTATCTCTGGTAATCAAGCAATTGTACAAAACACTTTCATAGATGCCAATAAATTCAGGATTTCCCTCACAACACGCAATGCCGACGGAGTCGCTCTGGAATATTTTGTAGATAGCTTAACCACTAGCGCCAATATCATTCCTGATTATGAAATTACCAATAACTGTTTAGGAGAAACTGTGGTATTTACCAACAGCAGCATAGGCAACGATAGTGATGTACTGGTTTGGGAATGGGAGTTTGGTGATGGGAGCACTTCCAATGATAAAAACCCTACCCACACTTACAGTCAGCCTGGTACGTATACCATCAGTTTGACTCCCCGAACCGCTTCAGGGCTGTGTGACAATGCCCTCACCAAAGAAATCAATGTCAGAACTATTCCTAATGTCAGTTTTGAAATTAAAGACAAGCTGGCCGCCAATACTCCTATCAACTTGACCAATACCAGCACCAATTTCACTAAAAATAGCAATACTACATTTCAATGGATCGTTGATGATGGGGGCGGGTTTCGTTATTTTGATGAAAACCCCACCCATACTTTTAGCCAACCCGGCAACTATCAAATTATTTTATCAGTAACCGACACCATCGGAGGCTGTACCTCGGTAGCTTCCCAAAGCGTAACTGTAGGGGCCGTTCCTGAAGTAGATTTTACATTAGATCAAAAAGCTTGTACTCAAAATGCCATTACTCTGATGGATGCCAGCTCGGTAACCGATGTGGTAGGGAGCACAATTGTAAGCTATCAATGGAACTTTGGCGGAGGAGTAGCCGACCAATCGCTGAGTACCAGGCCTGATACCTTGGCCAATCCAGTGGTCACTTTCGGCTTTGCTACTGATTTTGAAATTTCTTTGACAGTCACTACCAATTTAGGAATCAGCAATACAGTAAAGCGAGTGATTACTTTTGAAGATGGGCTCACCAGTCAAATGAACGCTTCTATCACGAGTGGAGATGTTCCATTGTCGGTCAATTTTACCAATCAGAACTCCAACGCGGTCAGTCATTTATGGGACTTTGGCGATGGCAGTACCAGCACCGAACCCAACCCATCTCATGTGTACACCAGCTCAGGAATTTACACGGTAACCTATCAGGCTTTTGCTGCCAATGGATGTAGCACCCCTAAAACGCTCCAAATCATTGCTTCGGCACCCAATGATGTATTAGAAGTAAGCCTCAATGACTTTAACATTGTGGGGGATCAACTATTGGTTTCAGTCACCAATAATGGCAATACTCCAATCACTAGCCTCAACTTAAGACGGATTCTAAACAAGCAAGATACCCTGCAGTGGCAGTGGACTGGGTTGATCAACTCGTTGGCCAGTGAAACCATCTCACTTAACTTAAACAGTGGCCAGGGAGCAATCACTTGGCATGCCTGTGTCAATATATTGAATATCAATAGCTCGATAGATGCCAAAACTATTGACAATCGATTATGTAAAAACACCTTGGATGCCCAAGTTTCCAGTGTGCTCGTACAAGACAATCAATATTTGATTGCCATTCGTAACAACGCCACGGTCCCCATCCAAAACCTGAACATCCAACTAGATATGGGCAGTCAGCAGTTCACTCAAACGACTTGGACTGGTACCATCAATGCCAATGAACAAGTCAATATTTTGGGGAATTTGACCAATGAAGAACTACAAGGTGCGCCTTATTTTTGTGCGACCATCACTCAAATAAATGACACTACTGATGCCAATACCGAGAATAATCTGGCCTGTCAGGATTTCTCAAATGATTTGCAAATTTTATCCATCAGTCCCAATCCAGCCACTGATTTCATCAACATCGAGTACTTTTTGCCCCAAACTCAAGATCAAGATGTAGTGTCACTTCAAGTAATCAGTAGTTCAGGAAGTGTAAAAGGCAGCGTACAACTGTTGAATTTATTACCTGGTCGTAACTTATATCGTTACAATACCTCAGGGCTTGCTTCGGGGGTGTATCATTTGATGTTTATTCGCGGAAACCTTAATATTGTCAAAAAGATTGTGATAAAATAACTTGTTATGAGTGAGTTTGCCTTAATAGTAGAGGGAGTAAGTAAACGTTATCGGATCAATCACCAGACAAATTCACTGGCCCAAAGACTTCAAAACCTGTTTGCACCTCAAAAGGAGGTCGTAGCCGCCCAAGACTTTTGGGCCCTACAAGATATTTCATTTGAACTCAAAAAAGGGGAAGTATTAGGAATTATTGGGAAAAACGGGGCGGGTAAAAGCACCTTACTCAAGATTCTTTCTCGAATCACCCCTCCCACGAATGGTCAAATCACGATTGAAGGGCATGTCAATGCCCTACTAGAAGTAGGCACAGGTTTTCATCCAGACCTGACCGGACGAGAAAATATTTTCTTAAACGGGGGTATTTTGGGCATGTCCAAAACAGAAATTAGAAATCAATTGGATGAAATCGTAGATTTTGCCCAAATAGGTCAGTTTTTAGATACTGCCGTCAAGTACTACTCCACCGG
>CALDJV010001117.1 GCA_937899305.1 uncultured Cytophagaceae bacterium | reverse complement strand
ACAAAGTGTTAGCTAATTAATATTTTTTAGAAACACACGTGCGGAAAGTCGGGTATCGTTATTGCTCGTAGGGTTTACCTTTCAGGTAGTAAGAAGCCGCCAAAAACAAAAAAAGCTCAACTTGGTACTTCAAGACCAAAAAGAAGAATTAATTTCTCTCAATGAGGAATTAAAACAGTCGGAAGATGAAGTAATTTCTCAACGAGATAATATCATTGCCCAAAAAGAGCTCCTTGCCAGTCAACACCATCAACTTACCCAAAGCATCAAGGCCGCAGAAGTGATTCAATCAGCGATTTTACCCGTTGAAACCTGTCTTAACAGGTCTTTTGAGGCTCATTTTGTATTGTTTAAGCCTAGAGATACTGTATCGGGTGACTTTTACTGGTTTTCTAACAAGCACGATATGCGTATTATGGCAGTAGTAGATTGTACAGGGCATGGAGTGCCAGGAGCTTTTATGAGCATGATGAGCTATGCATTACTTAATGAAATTATCAAAATCAAACATTTGAGAGACCCAAGCCAAATTTTAGAGAAGTTGAGAGCAGAATTAAAGACTAGCCTGAAACAAGATGACCTTTACCAAGGATATGGAATGGACATGGTGCTTATCACTCTGGAAAATGAAAGCAATGAACAAATAAAAGTAAGCTTTGCAGGAGCCAAGCGACCCCTTTGGTATATCACGCCCCAATGTACAGGTATACAAGAAATAGCAGGAGATAGGATTTCTATTGGCTTTAGACCCCATTACAAACGAAGTTTTAATACCCATGAGTTGATGGTACCACGTGGAACTTTGTGTTACCTGACATCAGATGGTTTGTTGGATCAAAATAACACTGCCATGGAAAAAATAGGTGCTAAGCAGCTTAAACAATTTTTGTTTGATCATCATGAACGCCCGCTTGATTGCCAAAAAGTAGCCTTGGAGAGTATGCTAACCCAACACATGAAAGGTGTGAGTCAACGGGATGATATTTTGTTGTTAGGTATTAAAGTATAGCTGACACGTAGCCCCTCATTTAAAGGGAGACAACCGCTCCACTATAAAGACTAGTGTCAACTATATGGTTTTGCCTCTTAAATGAAGGGATCCTCATCAGTAGTGGCATACCCAAACCCATGATACTTCATTTTTTTATGATGAATTAGAGCCATACTCCCAACTTGTACCATCCAAGACAAGATAACGGTGACGAGGAAGGCTGCCTATACTAAATAGAACTACACTCAAGATCGTGTAAATCAATAATTCTCCATTTTCTTCATTGAAAAAACAAAGCAAATGTTAATAATCCAATTCGGGTTTACAGGAGTGATTTGCTAAAAAATTACTCACCTTATCCTCGGCTTTCCATAGACTAGGAGTGCGAGCAGAAAATATATAACCACTCACTACAAATGAATTTTTCACAACACTGGGACGATGATCTGGAAAATACTCCTTAAATTGGTCCAAGAGTAATAAAGGGTGCTCGATATTATTTGGAATTTTATCAAGTAACACCTTTTTCACTCTTTTTTTGTTACCACCCAACTACTGGGCTTTACCATGTACAGTAGGATGAATTACAACTTAAGGAAACAGCATTGGTCCATAGTGGCGCAAAGCGTAACCAAAGAAGTTAACAATAGAACAATGCAACAATCAGCCGAAGGCGGAACAATAAAATAATTGAAAATTATTTTTTCAACTTTATTAATTTAGGTAATTACCATTATTCAAATCAATCATTAACCAATTATAATTCATGCGCTGGACTTGTCTTAACTGCGAATCAGTAAACGATCACGAGGGTAACATTTGCGAAGTATGTGGTTACGAACGTTACTTTTCGGTAGACGAAGTAAAAGACCTTTTAAAGGATAACAACTTGGGCAAAGAGGTGTTGATGAGTGAAGAGCAGGAAAAAGACCTCAAGAAACTTCAGGCCAATCTCAAACGGGCCAGTACTGTAAATAAAAAACTTCGTCAGGAAAATAAAAAGATGACACGTCAGCTCAAAGAACTTGAACCTGCCCAAAGTAAACTGCATCTGATGCAAGCCCAAATTTTTAGCCTCAAAAAAATGAATCTTCGACTTAAGATTTGGTTTGCCTTTTCGTTTGTGCTCATTTTGGTATTGATGATGATCAAGATGAAACTTTCCATAGAATTTTTGTAGAAAATCGGTTTCTGGGGCTAAAAGTAGGTTTTTGAAAATAAACTTTCACAATTTTTTGAAAATACTAAAACTTTAAGTATCTTGAAACGTATATTTTTGTGTACAATAACACACATTGTACATAAACACTCAAAGTATTATGAATACCTCAAGGAAATTACTCAAAGCTGACAAAAATATTCAAAGCGTGATGCTAAGTGCTCAGCTCATTTTAGGGTTGGTTGCTTATGTATTCAACAATGGAGGGTATGGGTTTTGGGCCCCCATTATTACTTTATTCTTAGGGATATACCAATTGGGGATAAGTGGATACATTCATATTACAGAATTGACATACACTGCTGAACCCATCAAAAAATGGAGAAGGATACACATGGTTGGTTCTATACTATATCTTGTAATAGCAATTACAATTTGCACCCTTTATCGATCTTTTGGTGTATTTTTCATTGCTTTGGTCATTATCCCTCAATTCATTGGGTATGCTTATTATGCCCTGACCATTTGGGATGAGCGACTGTATCGTAAATACCGTGCAAATCTGATGTATTGATGGACATAAATCTGAATACAATGAACACCCTACCACGTAGAAACCAAGTATTTTTTCTGACTGATGTCGTTACCCAAGTTATATTGATTGGCCTCGCATTTATTTTCTTGATAATGAGCGTAAATGGTGGTTCAGTCCGTGCGGTGTTGGCCATGATGTTGCTTCCTATTGGGGGCTATCAAATGATCAGTGCAGCCATTCATTTGTTCAATGGCAAACAATTTTCCAAAATAAGACGTTTGAGAAATGTCCATTTTTGGGGAAGTCTGATGTATCTACTCACTGTTTTTGTGTGGGTTGGTCCAGTAGGTTGGGGTGTCAACCTTGGGGTAATGGTGTTTTTGGAAATGCTTGTAAAGGCAGTTCCATTGACCTTTGCGGTTGGGTATTTTCTTCTTACCTTGTGGGATTATAGAACTCATACAATTAGATAATTCATATCTACCCATTCAGATGGATCAGAAAGAAATTAAACTAATGCTTGGAATCATCATTCCCAATGCATTGGCAATTATTATCATTGGCTCGATGTCTTTCACGATGTCGCAAAATCAAAATATTGTATGGGTGGGTATTGTATCTTTACCATTGTTGATGGGAATGATTAGCCAGTATTATTGGAGAGACCTTACCTTAAATAAGTATGACTACATCAAATATCATCTGCTCAATTTGGCAGTGGCTTTTTTTTGGAGTTGGTTACTCATCGGACGTACTATTTAGAATACAAACGAAAATCAAGCATACTATCACTATACAGTATACATTTTGTTGCCGCTAATCAGTTTATTATAAAACAACTGATGTATCATTAATCTATTGTAATATGGAGCTAAAAGAAGCAAAAGACCATTTTATCCAAACTTGGGGAACCTTGGGAACCAACTGGGGCATCAATCGTACGATGGCTCAAATCCACGCCTTGTTGTTAGTATCAAACGAAGCATTGAGTACCGAAGATGTCATGGGAAAACTCAACATCTCTCGTGGCAATTCTAACATGAATCTTAGAGAATTGATTACTTGGGGATTGGTACGCAAAGAGATAAAACCGGGTGAACGCAAAGAATACTTTGTGGCCGAAAAAGACATGTGGGAGGTTTCTAAGTGTATCATCCGTGAACGCAAAAAACGTGAACTGGATCAGATCAAACGTACTATAGATCATTTGGCCTCGGTAGAAGGAGACAAGAAAGACGAAGAGTATCAAGAGTTTGTCAGCTTAATTGATGACATGAAAAACCTGACCACCAGTGCCGATAAAGTACTGAACCGTTTATCAATGGCCGAGAAAAACTGGTTATTGAAGAAGTTTTTGAAAATGTTTGTCTAAATAATCCGTAAAAAATAAAGTTTCGTTTTTATTAGTCCATAGTCCACAGTTGATGGTCCATAGTTTTATTTAGCCTAGAGTATTTCGTCGCTTCGCGCAAGATCCTTCCTTCGTCAGGAGAGCTTTAACAATAGAACAATGTAGCCATAGAACAATAATGATCCACAGACGAAGGTTTTGAGCAAGATTCTTATTTTTCTAACTTGTTGAAATCGAAAGCTTATTTTTTCAACTTTACTAAGTTAAGTGATGTGCCCGCAGGGGAATAAAAAAAGATGATCAACCTTGGATGCCAGTTACTAACGATTGAACACTATGAATACACCTAAAAAACCTGATTTAAAACAAAAACAAATCATCTATGACGATACTTGCCCGATGTGCCAATGGTACACGGGTGCGTTTGTCAAATATGGCTTTTTAGCCGAGCAAAATCGTGTCTCTTTTACCGAATTACACTCCCAGCAGTTAGACGATTACCAAGTAGATGCCAATACTGCCCGCCACGAAATACCATTGGTAGATTTAGAAGGGAATCAACCCATATATGGTTTAGACAGTTTGGTTTACATACTACAAAGCCGTTGGCCAATAGTAGGTAAAGCAATGAAAATCAAGCCGCTGTATTGGTTTTTCAAAAAAATGTACGCACTCGTTTCTTACAATCGCCGGGTAATGGCTCCTACCATCCCTCAAACTACAGGCTTTGATTGTGCACCCGACTTCCACCTGCGTTACCGAATGTTTTTCATTTGTTTTGCTTGGATTGTCAGTGGCTTCATCAGCTTTCATTTTACCGAAAAACTTTGGGGTGATGCTGGTATTGGGTGGTTTCTAAGCATTTGTGGGGTTTGGTTTGTTCACTATGCCTTTGCGCTTAAAATGTCCATTCCGTCCCGGATTGAGTTTTGGGGGCAACTTGCAACGATCAAGCTCATTGGTACCTTGAGTTTGTTACCCAGCTTGTGGATGGCTTCTCGAGAATTTATGTTTTTTAACTTAGGGATAGCTACCTTATTGATGTTGGGTCAATACCTGCGACGTGTGATAAGATACCGCCAACTTTTCCCAAATGATTAAAAAATCGTAAATTGTAATAGAATCAAATACACTACAATGGGAGAATTAGCGACTCAAAAAAATACCTACAACATCGAGGCCTACCTTGCGCTGGAAAAAACCTCTGAAATACGCTATGAATATCATCAGGGCAAGGTGTTGGCCATGGCTGGTGCTACATTGACCCACAATGAGATCACTGGAAATATTTACATTAAATTAAGAGGGGGCTTATCTGGTAAAGGGTGTCGGACCTTTATGGAAAACGTAAAATTGGAAGTGGTCAAGAACAGTTTCTATGCGTACCCTGATGTGATGGTCACTTGTGATGCCCGCGATTTGGACGACAACCTGATCCAACGTTTTCCTATTTTGATTACCGAGGTACTCTCAAAATCTACCCAAAGTATTGATAAGATCACCAAACTAAGAAAATACCAACAAATTCCTACTTTGAGATATTACCTGTTGGTAGACCAATACGAACACCGAGTAGAGTTGTACACTTACCAAAATCCACAAAAAAATATTTGGATATACCAAGACTTCAACGATCTGGAGGCCGAACTTGATTTTCCGGAGCTCCATCTGAAACTCAAACTCAGTGAAATTTACCAAGGAGTGACCATCATCGAAGACAAAGATGATGATGCAGCTATTCCTCAGTAGTAGGGTTGTTGTCCTTATTTTTGATGCGTTTACGCGAATAATGTTGGTTACCCGCTTTTTCCATCAAGTTTTCAAAAATCAGGGTATCTCGACTCAAATCATTGATGAGATTGATGTATAAGCGTTGACCCTGCTCATTGAAAATCAAGAGTGAATCGGGTCGCATTTCATAATCATAAGTCAGAATGGTATCAATGTGGGTATGAAACTCGACCTTTTGTTTGTCGACAAAACGAATCGTGTGGTATAAGTCCCATTCGTTCAAATACCAAATTCCCAGAATGTCGTTAGACTGCTTCCTTAGCTTGCTTGTATTTGTTCCTGGGTTCGTGGTAGCATTGGAGGGTGTAGTACCTTGATTTTGAGTGCTTTGGGTTTCACCCCCACAGCCTATGAATAGGGTACTCAATAATCCAATATAGAAAACAACAGCGAAATATTTCATTTTGGTAGTTTTTCTAGAGATGATACAAAGCTAAGGAACATGTTCAAAATCAGAATACCATTCAAAAGAAAAGCCTCCAAAAAGGAAGCTTTTCCATAAATGATTTATAAATCTTTTCGTTTCTGATTGATCAAGAATAATCAGCTCTTGACTTTTTCCAGCAAACGATCTACATTTTTCTGAATCTTCTTAAAAAACTGGTAGCGTTGCTTTTCCGAAACACCACTGATTAGGGTGGACTTTCGGATCATATTAGACAGCCAGAGTTCCGTTTCGTTACAAAACTTGGTATTGGTAGTATACATGTAATTAAAGGTCTGATGGCGTAAGTAATTTACCTTGGTATCGCCTACCTGCACCAGAATATTATTGTTCCCAATCTGTATTTCACTATAATACACTTGAAAATTATCTTTTTCGCCCTCCTTCTTTTTCACTGGGGCTTCCAGATTTTTGTTACTCTGTTTGGCCATTTGTTGAATCGCACTGAGCATATCGGCCAATTGTTCTACCACCAGTACCGCGTCATCCTGTTTTTCAAAAAGCCCCGCTTCCCAGTAATAGTCTATTTGCTTGATGGTGCTATTGGCCGACTCTTCAGTCCATATTTCTATAGAAGGAATGTCTCGGTAAGTCTCGAATACTTTTTTGCCCAACTCGAGGATGTCTTCTGGTATAATATCCATTGTAAAGCTTTTACCCTCCAGAGTAGGAAGGTTAGAAACCGAATTTAACCAGTAGAAAACCTTGAAAGCAGCTTGTTCGGGGTAATTGAAATGATGAAAAAGCGGTACATCCGCGGCCCCATAAATGACCTCCTTGGTATCGGCACTTTTTATCTTTTGCAAATCGGCCAACAATTTGGTAAGATACTCTCTAAAGCTGGCCGTATCGTCGCTTACCAATTTATAATTGAAAGTAACTCCATCGGCTTGGTCTGCCCCTAGCAAACCCAACGGTATCTTATAATGTTGACAGAGCTTGACCACTTCGTCCATACTCACCGCAGTTTCTCCTCTGATTCGACGATAAGCACTATCGGTACTTATTTGTAACAAATCAGCCAGCTCGTCCACCAAAGAATAGTTTGATGGAATGATTTCCTTAAGTTTTTGGAGAAATCGCTGTTGAATAATGTGATTATTTTTCGATGCCATATGTTTTTAGTCAATAAAATCTATCCCTGTAGAGCACAAAAAAATTGGCTAATAACCAGTGAAGACTTCAGTATATTTTGCAATTTATAACAATCCGGCTACAATTTTTGCAAAAAATGCAAATTATTCTTCGGCATACATACCATCTTTTAAATGTTTGGTAAAACTCCTTTCAAGCCCAATTTTATACGGTAAATAACCGTTTTAGCCCCTCCGTATCATAACATATCTTTGTGATAACAACAAGGCCGCAAACGATGGCCTCATCTAAACAATAAACACTATGAAAAAAACAATGATCTTAAAAATAACTGCCCTGATGTTGAGCCTGGTATCGGCAATGTCTTTGAAAGCCCAAGGTATTGTCAAAAAACCAAAGTTAACGGTGCTCAATATTGCTTCTCAGGGAATGAATATTACTCCTGCCCAAGCCGGGAATATGGTAAGACGCGAACTAGCTAAAATTCAAAATTTTGAGGTGATGGACAAATACGATGTCATGTATTTGGTAAACAAGCACGGTCTTAAGATTGACAATTGTTATGGCAAAATCTGCTTGCTGGATGTAGCCAAGGTGATCAAATCAGATAAAATGTTTACTGGAAGCATCGAGCGCTACCAACGAAACATTACGATTACTTTTCGGATGATTAATGTAGTGAGTCAGTCGGTAGAGAAAGTAGAAGTCCTGGATTTTTTGTATTTGCCCGAAAACCTAAAAGTAATGGTGAGTATGACCATTCGCAAAATGTTGGGGTTGAAAGTAAATCAAGAATTATTGACCTCCTTGAGCGAAAAAGACAAGTTGGCCAATGCGATTAATACGCCCAAAGCGGATCGCTTGAAGCTCAATGGTCCTCGTATGGGATTTACCGTGTTTACTGGTACCACTGCCGACTTGCTCAGAAAACCCGAGCACGAAGGAGGGTTTGATGCCACGCCCGTCATGTTTCAATTTGGCTACCAAATCGAGACCCAATACCTCAACTCGGGAAATTTTCAGGCCTTGTTTGAGTTCATTCCTACGATTACCGGGTTGGACCAAGGGTTGTTTATTCCAAGTTTAACCGTTTTGAACGGAATAAGAAGCAACAAAAGTGGGTGGGAGTTTGCGTTTGGCCCCACGCTAAGCTTGACCAAACAATCGGAAGGCTATTATCAAAACAATGAATGGGTACGCATTACCCCCGAAATGGATCGGAATACCATCAACGAACCCATTACTACTCGCTTAGATAGCAGAGGCGACTTTGACGTCAGCCCAGGGTTTGTATTTGCCTTGGGAAAAACCTTTCGTTCGGGCAAACTCAATATTCCAGTCAATGCCTACGTGATTCCAGGTCGGGATGGCATTCGCTTTGGGATATCGTTTGGTTACAATTCTCGCAAGAATAAATACTAAGGAAATGCATATTTAAATATTTGATCAACAACCTAAAAAACAATACAGACTATGAATATGAACCAAATCAACATTCACTTGGGCAAACTAGGCGTGTTTGTCGTCTACTGTCTGCTCGTAATTGTTACCACTCCCATTTGGGTGCCCATTGAGGGAATGACTTGGTTAGTTAAAAAAGCCGAGCAAGGAGTTAAAAGCAGATTACAATAACCTGCAATTGATATTTGGTAAGTTTTCTTTAGAGCATTTGCCTCCAAAAAGTGATTAGATAATAAAATGAAGAAGGTATTCATAACGATCATGATTCTGATGTATTTCAGCCAAACATTGGTAGCTCAAGACAAAGAATGGTCAGGCATTTTTTTAGGATTGAGTGGAGGAACTTGGTTTCCCGACTCAAAAAATAAAGTGCTTGGAAACCCGATAGTTATGGGACTCTCAATTGATTTCAAGCCAGTGGATTCTAAGGGGTCACTAGGATTTAGTTTTGAAGGGGTTGAAAAACATAATATGAGACAGCCCCTCACTCTGGTTTACCAGGATAGCACATTTGAAAGTAATGGTTATAGTGGTGTTCATTTTACCGTGGATTACTCAAGAGAGATCGTTGCGAATGATAAATTTCTTTTGAATTGGGTATTGGGGGTAGGTTCGGGAGAGATGGTTTTTTTCAGTGGACCAACCCTTTCTGAGCTGACAACCAAGTGTAGTATCATCATCAACCCTGGATTAGATCTTAGGTATAAATTATCCGAAAGTGGATATCTACAGTTAAGGGCAAATTACTATCTGGCCGACTATGGGCTTAAAAATGACCTCAATCTTGATTTTAGAGGAAACTATTTGGTGTGTAGGTTAGCAATAGGTTTTCGTATTTATTAAAACAGCATCGAAAAAAAGCAATTAAATGATAAAGAAATAAGTGAAGCTGATGAAAGTAAAACAATACACATTGATTGGGGTGATCCTGTTTTTGACATCCAATATTCAGGCGCAAAACGTAAAGAAAGTTACGACACCTAAAGTGAAAAATGTACTGGGCTTTACACCTACTAAGGTCAATAAGATCAACGGGTTGGCATTGGGGATTTCTTTTAAAAACAGCCTCTCTAGCGTTGCTGCTCACAAAAGAGATTTGGTGATCAATGGATTAAATTTAGGGATCAACCCACTTGGATTTTATTCCTGGCCATTTGCTGAGGAGTTTCATCCTTATGAACACGACATTGAATACTATGACAAAGTGTTGGCAGGGGCTAGTAAGAGTCGGGTAAATGGAATGAGTGTGAGTATTTTTCATGCTAGTGCCACTAAAATACAGGGGTTGAATATTGCGGCAAGTGTGACCTCGGTTGACGAGATCAATGGAGTCTCTATATCAGGCCTGAACAATTTGGCTTATAAACTCCGGGGAGTAAGTATAGCAATTGTCAAAAATAAGGTTGTAAAAGCCCACGGAATCCAAATTGGCCTGTACAACAAAGCCACTGATTTGCGAGGTTTTCAATTTGGGCTTTGGAATGTCAACGGAAGACGTTCGCTACCTTTTATCAATTGGCAATTCAGCAGTAAGAAAAAACGCCGAAAGAAAAAAGCTAAAAAATAAAATAGGCAAGTAAACACGAACAGAATCAGGGAAAACAAATACTTAAGAATGATAAAAAAATAAGCTTTCGATTTTACAAGTTGGAAACAACCACTGTGTTGATCAGAAATAGTCGTCTGTGGACTAAACAAAACTACTAACTACCAACTCCGGACTACCAACTAAGAGAAAAACGAAACTTTATTTTTACGAATTACTTAAAAACTAAATACTTTTAATCAACAATTAAATAAGAAAGATCGCTATGAACAACCCAAATAAAACGAACGACTACCGAAATGATGAGGGATTTTATGCTTCGTTGCACCAGAGAGTGCAGGCGTATTTCACCAAAAAAATGGATGCCCGTTTACATTACAACGAAATGTTGGCAATTGTAAAGCAAACTGCCGAAGAGTTCGGTTACCAGTACCAAAACCTCAATGTTTTTGGGATTTTTGACAGTTATTTTAATACTCAGACAAAGCCTCTTAGGGATGAAACAAAAATAAGTTTCCCAATTTATGTTTCTAATTTGTAT
>CALDJV010001116.1 GCA_937899305.1 uncultured Cytophagaceae bacterium | reverse complement strand
GAATTCTTGGGAAGACTTGACAAATAATGTACCGCTCACTAATGATTTTTTGTATCTTTTTCCATGTTTTTTATCGTTAGCATCTGAAAAATCAGAGGAATTTACTGACTAAATAATCCATTATTGGAAATGGAATGACATATTATAAAAAGTGGCAGGCATCCTCTAGATATATTTCAAAATACAAAATTAACGCTTTTTGTTGCATATGCAACATTATTGCATATACAACAAATATCTCCCATTGATCCCCAATCACAACATTGCTTTCGAATATACAATATTCACAGGTAGGCAATATCAAGAAGTAAGCATTTTACCTTTTGGTTGAAAAACACTACTTTTAGCAAAGTTATCATTAAATTGTTGGTCAGTGAACCATTATAACTTATTCAACTGTTGCCTTAAGACCTAGTCAGAAAAATCCATTAAAAAAACTTCAAACTCCCAACTTGTGGCCAAAAAGAAATTAAGAAAATGGGCAAAGCGCCTTCTCATTACATTTGTTATCATCATTGTTCTTATTCGAGTCATTGTTTCATTTATGAGTTTTCGCATGAGTGATCGCAAAGTGAAAGAATATTTTGCGACCAAAAACACCGAAGTAAAAATACAACGCTACCAGGTAGGAGAAAGAGAAATGCGCTATATAGAAACTGGCGATGCGCACCTTCCAATGGTGTTGTTTGTCCACGGAGCTCCTGGCGGACTAGATGCTTTCAAAGAATTTATGGTAGATAGTGCACTGGCTGGCAAGGCGCATTTGGTATCGGTAGACCGCCCTGGTTATGGCTATTCGGGCTATGGTGACACCGAAAAATCGATTGCTCAACAAGCAGCTATGATCAAGCCCATTTTAGAGCAAAACAAATCGGGGCACCCGGCCATTTTGGTAGGGCATTCGTATGGGGGCCCAGTGGTGAGCAAGATTGCCATGGATTATCCTAAATTGGTGTATGCTTTGATACTGGCAGCCCCCGCAATTGACCCTGAAAACGAAAAAATATTTTGGGTATCTTACCCCTCTAATTGGTTAGCCATTCGCTGGATGTTGCCTACTGCACTGCGGGTAGCCAATGACGAAAAGCTAAGTCATGTGAAACAACTTACCCAAATTAAGCCTGGCTGGAAAAACTTGACGCTTCCTATCACTTACATTCATGGAAAAAAAGACATGATTGTACCCTTTGCCAATACTGATTATGCAAAAAAAATGATGACCGGAACAAAACCAGAAATAGTGATAGATGAGAAAATGAATCATTTTGTACCTTGGAGCCACCCTCAGTACATTCGTCAGGCAATACTGAAATATTTGGCCCAGATTGATGCACAAACTTCAAAATAGGCTTTCAAACAAACGAATCGAAATTGAATATACCTCGAACATATCTTAAATATTGGCCTATTTGGATCCTCTGGTTGGGTTTGGCGCAAGCAAGTACCAGTTGTATACAGATGCGGGCGAGTGATGCTAAAATTCAGGAATATTTCACCAAAAAATCGACCCAGGTAGCCATCAAGCGTTATAAAGTAGGCAAACGCACCATACGCTACATTGAGACCGGGGCCGATACCTTGCCTTTGGTATTGTTTGTTCATGGGGCTCCAGGAGGGTTAGATGCTTTTCAATCTTATTTAGTAGACAGTGCCCTGGTGGGCAAAGCGCATTTGGTGTCGGTAGATCGGCCCGGTTACGGGTATTCCAACTATGGTAAATCGGTGCCCTCTATAAAAAAGCAGGCCGAATTGATTCAACCCATTCTGAAAACAAACAAGTCAGGGTATCCCGCCATTTTGGTAGGGCATTCGTACGGGGGGCCAGTCATTGCCCAAATGGCCATGGACTTTCCCAAACAAGTAGGAGCACTGGTACTGGCGGCTCCTGCCATAGATCCGGCCAACGAAAAAATATTCTTTATCTCTTACCCTACCGATTGGTTCTTATTCCGTTTGTTTATTCCGCGTGGCTTCAAGGTAGCCAACGACGAAAAACTAAGCCACGTAATGGAGTTAGAAAAAATGTATGATGGTTGGGCCAAGCTACGTTTGCCTATTACCTACATCCACGGCAAAAGCGATATAGTGGTGCCCTTTGCCAATACTGCTTTTGCCAAAAAAATGTTGAAAAATGCTCAGGTGACTTATGTCATTGACAAAAAAATGAATCACTTTGTCCCCTGGAGCCACCCTCAGTATATACGAGATGCCATTTTGAAGTATTTGAAGGTGGTGAAAAAGTAATCAATTTCTAAGGTATAATGAAATAAACAAAGCCAACAGCTTGGTTTAGATTTACTCCCATATGATTCTGTCGGTCAAGTATGACCCAACATCCGCTCCATTTGCATATCCTGTTGAAGATCCATTATCAAACCTTTTTCATTTGCCTCCTTGATATTTTAGAGCACGTTCGTCCACCTTCAAAATAGCATACCCCCTGACTGAATTACGCCAAATATGATGATTTTCAATGTCATTCTTTTAATACATGCTATTTGGTGATTTAATGCCCCGAATATCCTTACATAGAAACAAAAAACGCCGTAATCTCTCAACTACGACGTTTTTAATCTCATATCTTACGGATATCACTTCATTCGGATAACCAACAAAGGTAAGTGCTACTAGTTGGCCATGGCCATCAACAGATCGGCTTGGGTAATGATGTGGACCTGATTTTCCTCATCTCGTACCATCAAGGCCTGGTTTTCTTTGTTGATCAACGAAGACAATACATCTACGGTGTTGTCCATCCCTACAAATGTAAAAGGCTGATTCATGAATGCCTCGATGGGTTGGTCTTTGATATCAGGGCTATCAATCAATTTGGCCAAAATTTTGGAATCCGTCAAGCTACCTACGATGTGGTCTCCATCGGTTACCGGAATCTGAGAAATTCCTTCTTTGGTAATTTTATTGATCGCATCTACCACCTTGCATCCTTTTTCAATGGTTACCAACTCATCACTGCCATTTTTATGGTCGATGATATGGCGGGCTGTTGCAAACGAACGTTGCTCCAAGAAGCCATGCGCGCGCATCCACTCGTCATTGTATACTTTGTTGAGATAACGTGTACCATGGTCAGGTAGAATAATTACCATCAAATCATCTTCTTTCAGGTGCTCCCGAGCATATTCCAATGCCCCATACACTGCCGCACCGCACGACCACCCAATAAACAGGCCTTCTTCACGCGCCAAACGACGCGTCATAATCGCTGAATCTTTGTCAGTCACTTTTACAAAAGTATCGATCTTGTCAAAGTCTACATTCTTGGGCAAAATGTCTTCTCCAATACCCTCGGTCAAATAAGGATACACCTCGTTTTCATCAAATACACCGGTTTCTTTGTACTTTTTAAACACAGAACCATAAGTATCTATCCCTACCGATACAATGTTGGCATTTTGTTCTTTGAGATACTTGGAAGTACCACAAATGGTTCCCCCGGTACCTACTCCCGCCGCAAAGTGAGTAATTTTGTGTTCGGTTTGTGCCCAAATCTCTGGCCCAGTCGTTTCATAATGTGCCGCAGTATTCGACATATTATCGTATTGATTGGGGTAAAACGAGTTAGGAATTTCTTCGTTGAGTTTGCGCGCTACTGAATAATAAGAGCGAGGATCTTCAGGAGCCACGTTGGTGGGGCATACGTGTACTTCGGCTCCTACTGCTCTCAAAATATCAATTTTTTCCTGTGATTGCTTATCGGCCATGGTAAAAATACAACGGTATCCTTTGGAACAAGCAGCCAAAGCCAGTCCCATTCCGGTATTTCCCGAAGTACCTTCAATAATGGTTCCCCCCGGCTTGAGAATACCTGCTTTTTCGGCATCTTCAATCATTTTGATCGCCATACGATCTTTCACTGAGTTTCCGGGATTAAAATATTCTACTTTGACTAGCACCGTCCCTTTGATACCTTCTGCTACCTTGTTGAGCTTGACCAGAGGAGTATCTCCAATGGTGTCGATGATGGAATTGTAGTACATATATTAATTCGTGTGATTTGTCATTGTACAAGGCACAAAGTTCAACAAATTTTCTAATTAATTGGCACATTAAACCTTTTATTATGTACTTCCTTAAATTCTTTTCCCTGGAAACAGGCATTCTATTATCTTCTCAAGTTAATTGACACAAAACATTTCATAACCATGAGCTTAAACCTTCTCAATATACTTTTACTTTTTGGCGGGCTTCAGTGCTTGATCATGACCCTGCTCATTGTTTATCAGCGCAAATGGAAATTGATTCAAAATCGTTTGTTACTTGCTTTGCTAGGAACCTTGGCGCTTTCATTGATCCCTCCTTTTGTGGGCAATGTGGGTTTGGTATTTCGCTATCATTTCTTTCGTTTCATCCCTTTGCATCTGGTCATTTTTATCTTTCCATTACTCTACCTGTATGTTACCTCCCTGCTTACACCTCAATTCAAGTTTGATTTCTCCAAAGCGACTCACCTGGTGCTACCAGGGTTGTTCTGGTGCTATGCATTGGTTGTGTGGATGGTTACCCTTTTTTATCCTGTAGGTACCAAAGGGAAAGTGGCTCAATCGATGGGGTATCTCCAGGTGCAATCGCTCCAATACCTGGGGTTATTTGTAATGCTGCTTTACTATGCCTATGCCATGTATCAGTTTATAAAAAAAACAACTCAAGCACACCTCACCAAACAACAAAAGCAATACTTGCCCTGGATCAAAAAATTGATGGTCTTACTGTTTTTAGGTGTTTTGCTGGAGCTCACTGCCACGCTTTTGGGTCGGATTTATGGTTATTGGCGAGGTAGTCCACTCGACGAATGGCTGGGGGTTTCTTTTACTTTAGTGGTAAAAGTGTACAATGCGATTGTAGTTTATACAATCTCATTGTTGGGGTATTTGTCTTACGCCTACTTTTTACCCAGTCGGATTACTCGAGACTCGGATCACTCTCAGCAATACATTGCACTTATCAATACTGCCATGCAAGAACAGAAACATTATCTCAAACCGGATTTTTCACTACAAATGCTGGCGGAAGTTTGTAATACCACCACGGCCAATATTTCTCATGTTTTAAATCACCAACTCCATCTTTCGTTCAATGATTTGGTGAATCAATACCGGGTAGAAGAGGTGAAGACAAAGCTGCAAACTCCTCAAGCCGCGCAGCTCACGCTCTTTGCCATTGCTCAAGAAGCAGGCTTTTCTTCCAAAACTACCTTCTATCGCGCTTTCAAAAAGTTTACTCAACAAACCCCCAATGCTTACCTCAAGAGCATTCAAGTTCCAAAATAAGTTTCATATCATAATTTGAAACGCATAAACTGGCCTGAAACTGCCGTAAGCGGATAAAACGCCCCACATTTGAGGAAAAACAAAAATCATGAAATCATTAAAAATCACTTGGTTTTGGGGGCTTGTTCTCTTTGTAAATGTCGCTTTTTCTCAGAGTCAATCAATACAAATTCCCGATTATTACCTGGAAAAAGCCATTCGCAATCAAATGGATAAACCTACCGGAAACCTAACCCAAAAAGACTTGGAAAGTTTGACTCGTTTGGTAGCCATTGGTAGAAATCTTACTGATTTGACCGGGCTGCAGTATGCCACAAACCTGACCACTCTATACTTGGGTAACAACAAAATCGCCAATCTAGGGCCACTGTCCAATCTCAAAAAATTACGAAATTTGAACTTGAACGGCAATCTAATTGAAAATGTACAACCATTGGCTTCTCTTATACAGCTAAAACAACTGGCTCTGGATCATAACAAAATCACGGATATTACTTCCTTGAAAACGCTTAAAAATTTAAGAGGGGTGACTTTTAACTTCAACCGAATCAAAAGCATTACTGTAGCAAGTCATTGGCAAAAACTTATCTATTTCAACATGGCTTTTAATCAATTGAACAACCTCGCCCCTTTGAGCAACTTGGTAACTTTGCGAGGTATTTGGGTTCCTGATAATCAAATAACCAGTATTCAAGAATTGAAAAAACTGACCCAACTTGAAATCTTAATTTTAGAAAAAAATAAAATCACTGATGTACAAGTATTGCAATACTTTCCCAAGTTAGCCCAACTCAATCTGGCCGACAATCTTATTACTAACTTTACCGTTTTGAAAAAATTAAAAAGTCTGGGAGTTTTGGTATTAGGTAAGAGTCGGTTGCAAAACATACACTTTTTAAAAAACATGACCAGCTTGGAGTGGTTGGACTTACGAAACAACCAAATTCGGGATATTTCAGTACTCCAGGGTTTATCAAAGCTCAAGAAATTGTTTTTAGCCAACAATCAGGTTGAGTCTATTCGATCCATTGGTCATTTGTATCAACTTCGTTGGCTCAATTTAGCCAATAATCAAATCAAAGATCTGCGGCCCATTGCCGCTATGTCAGGGCTTGTGGATCTTATGCTCTGCAATAATCCAATAAACGGATCAAACCAGTCGAAAAACGCTCAGGTTATTCAACGATTAAAAAGTAAGGTATCAGGCTTTTATCTATCTGATTGTAACGTGGGTTCAATTTATCAAATGGAACCCAGTCGTGCTTTTAAAAAATAATTGGCTATTAGTGTAGCTCGACTTTACCACACAACGCGCTGATAATCAGAGCTATTTTGGGGTCTACTCAAATAAGTAAACTTCAAAGCAGGTCTACTTCAATTTATTTCCAGGTGTGGAATCAACTCATATCCTACTTTTAGACATACTTAAAAAACAAGGCAGTGAATTTGTGCGGATTTTGAAAGAGTGAGGGTGGTTTTATATCTGACTATCTATGGACCTGACAGGTTGGAAATCTGTCAGGTCTAAAATTTTAAAATTAAGCGCCAAATTCTTCCAGCAGTTTTTCCCGAAAGTTTTTGTTACGCGTGGCAAATTCCACCATAAAGGTTTCCATTTCTTCTTTGGAAATTCCCTTTACTAAACTTTGCACTTCGGAAGTAAGGTTAGCAAAATCTTGTTGGGTTTGCACTTGGCTCTCTCTAATGTGATACAATACTGCCACTACGTGTCGGCACACTTCGCCCAAGCTTCCTTCGGCGCAGTCACACTTAAAATGTTCAACGTAACCATTTCCAAGCTTGACTTCTACGTCATAAGATTGGGAGCCTTTCACTTTGGCTACCCATTCTCCAGTGTCTTTTAGATTGATTTCGGTGATGTGTTGATAAACATAATAGCGGTATCCAGCGGCACAAGTCTTGGGGTCGATAACTTGTTCAAAGTTCGGAAATGGTAACATAATTGTTCGTTTTTAAAGGTAAGCTAATCCCTGCATTGCATTCGGTGTCATGCACGAAAATACTTTTTTATATCGCCATTCCAAACATCTGCACAAACTTTTGCTTTACTAACCCCTTCAACTCCTGTACATTAACTGGTTTTCCGAGTTCTTTTTCGATAGAAGTTACCCCTTTGTCTTCCAGGCCACAAGGATGAATATACCCAAAATACGCCAAGTCGGTATTGGCATTTAAAGCAAAACCATGCATTGTGATTCCACGGCTGGCCCTCACTCCTAAAGCACAAATTTTTCGTTCTTGGGCTACCCAAATCCCAGGAGCACCTTCGAGTCGGGCTGCCTCTATACCATACTCATGAAGACTTGCAATGATGGCTTCCTCTATCAGGTGTACATATTGACGAATGCCCAGGCCAAATGCGTGGAGGTCTAAAATAGGATAACCCACCAACTGCCCTGGACCATGGTAGGTAATGTCTCCTCCCCGATCTATTTGATAAAACTGGGCTCCTTTGGCTTCTAGTTGGGCTTGGGACAACAATACATTGGTGGTTTTACCACTTTTGCCTAACGTATATACATGGGGATGCTCACAAAACAACAGGTAGTTTTCGGGGGAAGATAAGTCAGTATTTTTTTTCTGCTGTTTTTTAAATTCTACCAAACGCTCAAAACGCTCTTTTTGATAATCCCAAGCTTCTTGGTAATCTATCAGGCCCAAATCTTGAAAAGTAACTGGGTGAGTAATGGTTTGCATTGATTTTTTTTCCTTATTGCTAAGGGATGGACCAAAAATAATTTTCCGATTTAGAGATGATCTCTTGACTTGAAACTTCGTTATTTTTTTTGCCCATAGCGCGGCTATGAGCGCAAAAAATGCCTAGCCTCAAATCAACATCTCTACCTCAAAATGAGCAACTTATTTTTTTACCATCCCTAAAAAAGCGAGCGGTTTTCACCCCTCGCTTTTTCTTTTTGTATAATACAGAAGTTTTTAAATCACGTGCTTTTCAGCGTGATAAGAGCTACGTACCATTGGCCCACTTTCTACATATTTGAAACCTTTTTCTAGTCCTGCTACCCGGTAACGTTCAAATACTTCAGGCTTTACGTATTCATGTACCTTGCGATGGTCTTTGGTAGGTCGTAAGTATTGCCCAATCGTCAATACCTCTACTCCACTGGCTCTCAAATCGTCCATGGTCTCATATATTTCTTCTTCGGTTTCTCCCAAACCTACCATTATGCCCGACTTGGCCCGAATACCCGCATCAGCGATGTATTTGAGTACGGACAAGCTACGATCATAGTTAGAATTACGACGTACTTCTCGTGTGAGGCGGCGTACGGTTTCCACATTGTGCGAAATTACATTGGGTTGGGCATCGATTACCAACTGAATGCTCTCGGGTTTGCCCTTGAAGTCTGGTACCAATACTTCCATCGTAGTATCGGGGTTTAGCTTTTTGATGGCCTGAATCGTTGCCTTCCATACCGAAGCTCCTCCGTCTTTCAAGTCATCCCGATCTACTGAGGTAATGACCGCATGCTTCAACCCCATCAACTGTACCGATTTGGCCACTCGCATGGGTTCTTTCCAATCTACTTGGTCAGGACGTCCTGTTTTCACGGAACAAAAAGTACAAGCCCTGGTACATACATCCCCCAAAATCATCAAAGTAGCGGTTCCTCTTCCCCAGCACTCCCCAATATTAGGGCATTTACCACTTCGACAAATGGTATGTAGGTCGTGATCTTCTACAATTTTATCTACCTTCTGGTATTCCTTCCCAGTAGGAATCTGTAATTTAAGCCACTTTGGTTTGCCCAATTTAGTTTGTTTGGTTTTTACCTCTCCCTGGGCAGCTTTATCTTGAGTTTTTTCCATATTCATCTTTTTCATCAAAGAGTACGTTCAACAGGCTCAACAGAAATCATCTCATTGATATATTGAGGCTTTTCGTTCTCAATTGTAAGATAATTGCTTGCTTGCATTGCGATTACTCTAAATATATATTAAAGACAACAAGGTTTTATGTCTATTTCTATGTTTACAAATATAATAAATTATTCCAAATAATATTTGGCCACCATAAAGGCCTCCAATCTAATCACTTTCCTGATAAAATGCGATCGTTGATAGCCATTTCTAAACAGTTTTTTTACCAAAATGTCTAGTGGTATGACCAAAAGTATAATACCATTTTGTTTAACTATTTTGATTGATCAAATCCATAGCAAACTTTAGGATGACGCTTATCAAAACCGAGCTACTACACCACCAACTCATAGATGACGACTGATATTGGGCCCCTCTTTAAAAGTGACTCACAGTGAGATCTATGAATAACTCCCTCACAAGTAATGAATTTAGTGTCATTTGTTTATATTTGAAGTTGGACGTTGACGTTTGAAATACACAACTTGTGCTTGAATTATGAGTAACACCCACCGTAAAGCAAAAAAACAGAAGGCAACCGCAGGATTGGCTCCCGGTACTTTGACTTATGTAGGCGAAGAAAAGTCATCAAAAGTAGACATCACCGTAATAGATTATGATGGAGCTGACTTGTTGGAAGAAAAAATCATCGAGGATGTTAGAAATTGTTATGATTACAAAGAAAAAGAAAGCATTACCTGGATCAATATAGATGGAATCCACGATACTCGTATCGTAAAAACGCTGGGAATGTACTTCAACTTGCATCCATTGCTCATGGAAGACATTGCCAATACCCATCAACGCCCTAAAGTAGAATTCTACGAAGACAACATTTTTGTGGTCATGAAAATGTTGAATTATAAAAAAGAAACCAAAAAAGTAGAAGTCGAACAAGTCAGCCTCATCTTGGGTAAAAACTATGTCTTGTCTTTTCAGGAAGACATCGAAGGAGACGCTTTTGAAACCATTCGAGAACGGCTCCGAAAAAAACCCAACGGCAAAGCACGTAACTCCAATGCCGCTTATTTATTTTATTTGCTGATGGATGCCATTATAGACAACTACATGGTAGTAACCGAAGGCATTGGCGAAGAACTAGAAGAATTGGAAGATAAAATTATTGACGAATCGGCTGGAGATCCCACCAAGGCACTTCACAAATACAAACGTCAACTCACTTTTGTCCGTAAAAACATTCGCCCGGTAAGAGAAATTGTAAATAGCTTGGTAAGAGAAGAGGATGATGCTGGTAAGTTTTTGAAGTCAGTGCATTTTTACCTGCGTGATTTGTACGACCACACCATCCAAGTGCTTGACAATACCGATTCTTATGTAGACATGAATAGTAACTTGCTGGACACGTACCTCTCTATGTTGAGCAATAAAACCAACGATGTCATGAAGGTGCTTACTATTTTTTCTACGATTTTTATGCCTTTGACTTTTATCGTAGGAGTATATGGGATGAACTTCGACTCTATGCCCGAAGTACACACTAAATATGGTTATTATATCATATGGATTGTCATGATTTGTACTGCTACCATTCTTTTTTATTACTTCAGACGCAAGCGTTGGCTTTAGTTCTCTAGTTGGTAGTTTTCTTTAGTTGGTAGTTCGTAGTCAGGAGTTGGTAGTTTTTAGTTTAGAAGTCGATGGTCCATAGTCCATAGTGACGCAAAGCGAGATAATATCGTTATCATATTTGCGAAAATAAGAATCTAATCATCGCTTTGCGCAACCATTTAACAATGTAACAATCAGCCGAAGGCGGAACAATAGAACAATTAG
>CALDJV010001115.1 GCA_937899305.1 uncultured Cytophagaceae bacterium | reverse complement strand
CAAATGGTTCAACTCAATTAGTTCAACCCAATTGATTAAACCCAGTTAGTTAAACCCAATTGATTAAACTCAATTGATTAAACTAGGTATACATTTTGATCCCCTGAATTAATTGGTTATCTAAAAAATATTCAAAGCTTGCCAAGGTGTAAATAGAAATGAAATTATCAACCCCAAGAAGCTATTATCATATACTCATCGGATTTTTGTTAGGACTTACCGGTTGTAGTCAGGTGCTACCCAAGCCTAAGTTGATATCTGGAAAACTAGACCTGACCGCCTATCATTTCGAGAAACGCGGTTTGGTGCAATTAAATGGAGCGTGGGAATTTTACTGGAAACAGCTTTATAAACCAGAAGATTTTCAGCACCAGACCCTCAAGCCTTCTGGTTTCATTCAAGTTCCGAACAGCTGGAATAACTTTAAATACATTGATAAAAAAAATAAAATAAAAAAGGAGCTAGGGGGGAAAGGGTACGCAACCTACCGGGCAGTGATTAAGCTACCGCGTAAAGGCTTAAAATTGGCCCTGAAGGCGCCCCCAATCAGTACCGCCTACCAACTGTATTGTCAAGGACAGTTATTAGTTTCAGCGGGCGTAGTAGGGAAATCAAAGCGTGAAGAAGTTCCTGATCATTACCCCAAAATCGTGGAGTTTTCTAATCGTTCACAAACGTTGGAGTTGATCCTGCAGGTTTCCAACCATCACCATACCCGAGGAGGGGCCAGGTATCCGTTACGGCTTGGGTTGAAATCGCAAATTCGCCAACACCAAAAAGGAGTAAACATCATTACATTTTTTTTGGTGGGGAGTATACTCATTATGGCCATGCATCATATTGGGTTGTATTGGACCCGACGAAAAAGTGCTTCAGCATTGTATTTTGGCCTCATTTGTTTTGCTGCGGTATTCCGCTTGCTCATCATCGATGAATACTTCATCAAAGATTTTTATTATTTTGATTGGGCCACCACCCTGCGTCTAGAGTACCTGACCATGAACGCAGCCGTCATCCCCGCAGTATTGATGCTGAATACCCTCTTTCCCGAGGAAATGCACAAATGGTTTGTGAATACCTTGCTGAGCATATTTACCCTGCTTACTGTGCTGGTATTGTTTTTCCCTCCCCAAATATTTGCTCAAAGTCTGCCTATTTCACAAATCACAATTCTATTGGGTGGATTTTATACTTTGGTCAGGGTTTTTCAGAGTGTATTGCGTAATCGGGAAGGAGCCATCTTATACATGATTGGTTATACGCTCTTTTTGTTCAGTATCATCAACGATGTGCTGTACAATCGAGACTTGATCAATACTGGTAATTTCTTTGCCATTGGGGTATTTGCTTTTATCTTTTTTCAGGCGTTGTTGTTGGCTCGTCGTTTTTCCAAGGCTTTTCAGCGGGCTGAGCGGTTATTTCATGAACTGAACTATACCAACCGAAACCTAGAGAGGCTAGTAGATGTTCGTACCAAAGACCTGAAAGAAAGCAATGCCAAACTCAATGAGTACTTGGTAGAGATGGATGCCATCAATGAAAAACTACTGGAGTTGGATAGGTTCAAGCAGCAAATGATGGGAATGATTGTCCATGACCTCAAAAATCCGCTCAACTCCATTATAGGGTTGTCGAGTCAACAGCAAGACCCTCGGTTTTTTGAAAACATTCATGAGTCAGGCCAAAGAATGTATCACTTGGTGATGAATATTTTGGATGTGCAGAAATTTGAAGAAAGCAAAATGCAACTTCAAATGGGCAATGTGAGACTAGAAGAAGTTGTAATTGATGCAGTACAACAAACCAAATATTTTATAAAAGAAAAACAACATCAGGTAGTGCAACATTTGTTACCGGGAGCAGTGGCAAAAGTAGATCAGGAAATGACAGTGAGGGTGTTGATCAATTTGCTGACCAATGCCGCCAAGTATACTCCTTATGGGGGGACAATTGAGGTAATCGTAAAAACCGAAGCGACCCAACCAGGATTTTATAAAATCCTGGTCCAAGACTCGGGAGTGGGTATTCCAGAAGAGCAGATTGATAAAATATTTGATAAATTTCATCAGGTTACCCAAAAAAAATTGGGACGAACTCGTTCTACTGGCCTGGGATTGACTTTTTGTAAGTTGGCCGTAGAAGCACAAGAGGGGGAAATTGGGGCATTTTCAGAGCCAGGCCAAGGAGCTACTTTTTGGTTTACCGTGCCAGCTGGACAACAGGCCTTGCCAGGTCAGGAAAACACTAGGTTATCTGAAGAGCGTACCTTCGCAGAAAACCAGATCCCTCAACTGGATGCTGATGAAAAAGCCTTGCTGATTCCAGTGATTCAACGCATTGCTGGTTTGGAAATTTACCAAACGAGCAAAATAAAAGAAGCCATTCAAGAGTTAAGCAACAGCGATAGCGAGGGTATTCAAGCTTGGATCAATGCGATTGAAGATACCTTGTTTGCCCACGACGAAGTTAGACTGCGTGCATTGCTCGATGTTGTGGGTTTATAAGTTTGCAATGAGGAATATGTTCTCTACTTACTTGAAAAAAGAGTAAGATCCTCATTTCATTGCTTTGAGGGTGATTTTATCTGCTTGCGGGATGTTTTTATTCGTTCCACCTCTTGTCTGGTAAATAAAATTGACTCAATGCTTTAATGATGGGTAATTTTATTTTAACCAAATCAGATCGGACGAATCCAATGTCAAATACCATGTCATTTTCAATCGTTTGGGTACCATTGTCTTTGACCGAGCCATTGGGCGAGTAAACAAAAGCGCGCATTGTTATCTCGTCTTGATAGATATACCCCTTGATACACTGCCCCTGTGCATTGTATACCCGGATGGTATCTCTAGTCCATTGGTTGTCTTTTACGGTTCCCTCAAAGTGTAGCTTGTTTTGACGGTTGAATACCCTGATTTTTCCTTGAAACTTTCCTTTAGATAACGACGCTTTTACTACGTAGCCTCTAAAACGATCGATGTGGGAGTAGGCTCCGTGGGGTAAGCCATCTTTGAATGTTGTCTGTAGCGCATACTGATGCAACTTCATCCGGATGAGTTTACCTCGTTTGTATAGCAAAGAATCAGCATTATCTTGTAGTTTTGGGTAGCCTAAAGCCCAGCCTTCTAATTTACCGTCTTTCATGTGCCCCTTAAACAAAGTGGTGACTTTATCAAGACGATACCAGTAAAAAGGACCTTGCAATACCCCGTTGTTAAAAACTCCTACTTCGTATCGTTGCCATTGGGGGTTGAGAGTTTTCCAGTGTAGGTGGCGCTCTCCAGATGCATTGAACTGGTTGAGTAGGCCCTGCTGCAATGAATCCAGCACATCTTTGGCCCACCAATACTTCCTGGTTTTAGGCCAAGCGTCTGGGTCTCCATAATCCAAGAACTGGTACTTTTTCAGGCGGCCGTTACGAGCATATACCAACTTGGTATGGTACAACCCATCCCGATTAGGGAGGTAAACTGCTCGGAGTCGCCCTCTTTTGTAGATGCGGGTAGTATCAATTTCTACACCTTTGCGTAAGTGGGCTTTCAAGGTAAATCGCCCTTTTTTGTCAAATTCTTCGTAAGTTCCTTCTAAATAATCGTACTGGAAAAAGGCTTTTTTGGCCAGTTGACCATTCCGGTAATAATCCAACCGTTTGCCGTGACGAAGGATGGGCTCTTGGTCAAACTCCGCGTAAATCATCCAGCGACCATTGGGGTAAAAACGATTGATGGATTTTAGAATACCGTGCTCCCAAGTCCAAAACTCATACTTATTTACCTCGCCATTTTCTAAATATATGGTAGTTTTCCCATGCATCTTATTTTTATATATGGGAGTTTTCGAGATGAGGTAGCGTGTTCCTTTTTTAGTGTATTGATATTGTCGCATCTCGAACCAAACTTCTTTGTAATAATATTCCTCAGTATACATTTTAAGTTTGGGTTTTTCTATCCCTCGAATGATGGTATCGCCTCGGTGGGTAACTTTGGCTTGGGCCAAGCCTCGCTGAGGCAAACTACTAACCATAAGACTGATCAATAATCCTAAAAAGTAGGTGATTTTGGAGCGCATCATGATTTTATTTTTTCTTGTCTTCTTGAATATCAATGATCACTTGGTCACTGGTGTGCATTTTTTTGCTTTTAATTACCAAATCTATAGTATATTTATTCCCGTGTTCGGGGAGGGTACTTTTGGTATAAACCGAAAGTTCTCTTACGTGACGTAATTGTTCTCCCGTGATTATTCGGGTTACTTTTTGGCCAGGGGCTACCTTTACAAATGTGTCTCCATTTTCAAAATACAATGGTCGGTCACCCATAGGGCTATCAAATTTATCATATTTACCTATTCTCACCTCAGTTCTGATGGGATCACTGTTTTTCTTTACTTGAATAATCACTTTTACCTCAGTGCCCGTACCATGGATGACTGCGTTTTGGCTCGATTCAGTTTCCTTGTGATTTTTCCCGGCTTCGTCTAAGCGAACTGTTTCATTGTGTTCTTTCAAGGTAGGTTCTTGGTGGCGTACCCTGGTTTTTACTGGAACACCTGTCATGGCAGACTGCGTGTAATCTGTCGGAAGGCTTTGATTTCTAGATCCTGTTTGTTGGCCAAGTGATGCCCTGGAGTTTCTGGTGAGGTACCCCGCTTTCGCCAAACGTTGGGTGATTTCCTGGTAGCTTTTGTACCTTTTAAAAATATCTTCAATGAAATATACTGATCCTTCGTAAGCATCCTGGGTATCAGCCAACTCTTTTTTCAACTGTTCAGCATCCTGGTACCTTTGCTTGACTTGCCGGATAATTTTTTTAAAATTTCTCTTGAGCTTTTTCAACAATTGTTTCTTCAATTTGGCAATGGGATCTTTTGTTTGCTCGAGTACCTCGTCTTCCTCAAACAAACTTCTGTTTTCATCTTTGGAATCGTCAGAATTTGATTGAGCTTCATTACTAAATAGACTCCGTTCATCGCCCATTGCACCTTGTCGTTGGAAGCGGGTGGGTGGTTTTTTGGCCACCTTGGTGGTATGAGAGGGCTTTTTTGGAGTGACCGATTGTGATGAAACGGTATCGGTATCAGCAGTTTTTTGTACTTGATTGGCCATCTGTTCAACGAAATTTAGGAGAAGTAGAAAGAAGTTGTTTTTAGGTTAACGTCAATATCGGTCAGACCAATAAAATAATCCTGGTCAATGACCAATCCACCCGCCCACATGGGTTCAAAAGAGGCGACCGAAGACAAGGTCACTACCTTATTTTCTAGCAGGATACTTTGTTGTTTCATCCACCTTAGACGCTCAATGCGAGTTGGTAGGTTATGAACGTTACTCAGGAACAAAAAGGTAGTGCCTGAGGGGGATAATCCTTGGTAATGTACTCCTGACAGCAAACCAATAGTAGACAAGACATTATTGTACTTGGCAAGTAAGCTTTCCTGAAAAAAATCAGGCTCGAGTTGGGCGGCCAAACTCATAATGAGCAACAGACGGTCGTAAAAGTTTAATTTGTTTTGGTTGATGAACTGGGCATAGGGAGAGTGGTCATTTGAGAGTTTGGGAGGGGACAATTGGGTGATATCACGAGCACGGTAAAATTTTTGCCAATGAGTGTTCTGATCTCTTACTTCCAAATAATGTTGAAGGGTAGCGTATTCAGTCTCGGTGAGCTTACCAGATAGACTTTTGAGCGTTTGTACGGACATAGTAAGGTGATATCCTAGTGGAATATTGGTGAAACAACGAGGTAACCAAGCTTTTACTGGTTTTTGTTGGACTACCTGATAACTATCACAATTGATCAATTCACCGATGACTTCCACCAATACCCATTCTTCTTGCACCTCCAATAGCTTGGTAAGTCGCTTACCCTCTTTGAGCGCACACAAGTGGCCATCCTGCCATTTAAAATGGGTTAATTCTGGAGTTTCGTAGAGGGTGACATACTGATTACGGTTTGTCCCTGTTGTTTCAACCACTAATAAACTTTTGTCAGGAAATACGTCCGCTTGCCTTCGGTCAATCATTACTTGAAAATGAAGAGAGGGGACAGCAACAACTTTAGAAGTTTGGTTATATTGAAAGTCGATACGGATTTGAATCACTTCTTTCAACCAATGCAATTCTTGCTGGATGTTCTGCTGATTGGCGTTTGATGTTACCATTTGTTTAAAATAGGAGTGATGGATGCCTTTAAACCCTGAGCTAGTTAAAAAACTGATTGTTTGCTAACAAAGAAACAAAATTTTTAGGATTTTCCGGAAAAAGTTTTCCATTACTTGCATTTTGTGCTTATATTATCGTTAATTTCAGGTATTAGATAAATCATGGAGAATAAACAACAAGATCCGGTTCAGGAATCAGCTGCAATTCAAACAAAAAGAAAAGGCAAAACCAAGCAAGGGACCATTCAAGCTAAAGGTTTTGGTGGTAAACCTTTACAACCCATTCAAGCTAAAGGCTTTCGTGGCAAGCCCTTGCAACCCATTCAGGCTAAAGGTTTTAATGGCAAGCCCTTACAGCCCATCCAAAGAAAGCAAACCAGTAGATTCGGTGAGACTCAAATGAAAGCCAATGTAAGCTCGATCACCAACACCAACGTGATGGATGCGCAAGTAAACTATAATTCACCTAAACCAAGTCAGGTAGGTGTGGTGGCTACTGCTCAAGGAAATGAAGTCAATATTGCGACCAGTAAGCAAAACACTCCTCCTGAATTATTGGGGCATGAGCTGGCTCATGTGGCGCAACAACAAAATGGGGAAGTAAAACCTACCATTCAGGCCAAGAATGGCACCCAAATTAATAATGATCCTATTCTGGAGAAAAAAGCAGATATAATAGGCGCCCAAGCCAAAGCCATGGGCAATGCAAACCACTGGGGTACGATGGCATCATTGCCCAAAACCTTTCCAGATACCTCAATAGTTCAAAATAAAGTATTGCAACGCTATACAGTGTATTCACCCAATGATCAAGCCCTTGGGAAATCGAGAGGCTGGAAAGAGCCCGGTGGTAGGGCATTGCAAGTAGCTGATGATGGAAAACTAGCCGTGGCCGACAACCAGGAAGAAACCAAAGATGCCTGGGCACTGGAAAGTAAAATCAAGGAAGGCAATGACATTTTGAAAAGGCAGGAATCGCAAATCGTTATGAAACCAGGAGGAAGCAAAATACAAGGAAAAACTGCCGGAGGCCAAACATCTAGCCTGACCAAAGTAAAACTTGAATCGGCCAGTGGTGGGCCTGCCAAGTTGCGGGCTGATTGTGGAAGTGCCGCTTTGCAAGGAATTGGGGCGCATTTGGACAAGTACGCGGGCATTACCCGGGAAGACCGTCATTTTGAGAATTACACTCAATTGTATGACTACGAGGGTGGGCGAGGATTGAACGCTCCCAGTGGTAAAATTTCCAGCGAAATTTACCAGCGTATGGCCCTTCAGGAAGCGAATCGCCGCTTGAGCCGACAAGAAGCCCTGGCTTGGTACGAAGGATTAGATAAAAAAGAGAAGACTCGTTTGGATAAAAAATACGGCATCAACCGCTACGCAGTGCCCCGCATTGGCCAAGGACTTATGATTGGAACTGAGGATGATATGCCTGGATACCAATCGGATAATGCATTGGGAAGGAGAAAGTCTGATGGAAAACCGAGGGATACTTGGAATTTTCATTTTGCCACCGCAGTAATGCGAAGTGGATCTGACTATGTAACTGCCGAGAATTATTATGGAAAGACCAGAACTCCCGATGATTGGCACTTTAAAATGTTTGGCCCGGCCGAAAAACACCAGGATTTTCATTATCAAAACGCGGAAGTAGACCAAGGTTTTGGTTCTCGTAACAGTACTATGGTGGTCAATGAATCTCATGCATTTGTGAGTAACCATTTACAAAAGAGACTGATGGGTTTGTTGTCAAGTTTGGCTGCTCCTAAGCAGAAAACCTTGGCGACCACCAATGCCCCCGGAGTGCGGCTGATTGCTACCATGCCCGCCGATTGGAATGATGCCGACCAATATGTATTGCTACCCAAGGGAACCCAATTGGAGATAGTGAAACAAGGGCGAGAATGGAGCATTGTCAAGGTAGTAGGGAGTGGAGACTACCAAGACCGCAAAGGTTGGGTATCCAATATTTTTTTAGAAAAAACGAAATAACTGATGATGAAAAAACTGCTATTGCTAGTCTTTACCTTGATTTTAATGCAATGCATTCCCGAAGAAAAACTCCCAGTTTGTACCACGGCTCAAGACCTAGCCAAGTACGATGGGCAACGGGTGTATGTGGTGGGACGATTATCTGTTTCCCCGGAAAAATGGATTTTAGATAAAGTCGTATTAAAAGATACATCAGTGATACCTGCCTTGTTTAAGGTTGAATACAAAAAATTACTCGGTACCTATCAAGTAAAACTAAAAGGAACAATTTTTTATAAAAAAGAGATTCCTCGTAAATACGGGATATTTCAACGAGTGAATTTACCTTATTTGGTGGATATAGAATTGATGGAAAAAGCGAAATAACTTGTGATGAAAATACTGCTATTACTCGCCTGTACGTTAGTTTTGATGCAATGTGTTCCCGAAGAAAAACTCCCGGTTTGTACCACCGCTCAGGATTTAGCCAAATACGATGGGCAGCGGGTGTATGTGGTGGGGCGATTATCTGTTTCCAGAAAACGCAGAGAGGTGACTACAGTGGTCATGGCAGATGGTACTCAGGTAGTACCTATGCGTTTTAAAGTGAACTCTAATGAATCAATCGAACGCCAGCAAGTCAAGTTAAAGGGGAGAATTTTTTATAAAAAAGAAATCCCTAAAAAGTATGAAATATTTCAACGGGTAAACTTTCCTTATTTGTTGGACATAGAATTGATGGAAAAAGCGGATTAACGTAATGAAAATATTCCTTTGTTTTACTTTTCTGGTGGTTTTCATTCAATGTGTTCCCGAAGAAAAACTCCCGGTTTGTGCCACGGCTCAGGATTTAGCCAAATACGATGGGCAGCGGGTGTATGTGGTGGGGAAATCTGTGTTTATGAAAAGAGCGTCTTGGCTTTACAAAAGAAAATAATTATTTAAAGTGCTGTTTGGCCCATACTTCATTATACCTCACTTCCCCAGTTTCCTTTCCTCTCATCTTACCAACTAAAAAAAACAGGGTACAAAAATTGCACAGGGAGCGTTGATTAGTCATCTCAGAGCAGATGAACGATGCCCATTTCCTGCTAAGCACCTGAATTGGTTTTGAGAACTCCCAGAATTGTTCTAATTTTAACGACATTCCAAAAGCACGAAAAGCTTATTTTAGTGAATCTTTATTTTTTTAAATATCAAAAGAGATGGTTGGGCTTGTGGGTAATATTGACCCTATTGACCTATCAATCATTACAAGGACAAAATACGCCTTTGGTTTCGTTGATTGATATCGACAACGAATACCTGATTGATAAAGCGTTGCTACAGGTTTTACCCGATCCAAAAGGAACCTTTACCATTCAGCAGATAGCTTCTCCTGGTTTTCAGCAAAAGTTTACCACCAATGCTAGCATCAAGGATGATGTGCAGGTATACTGGTTAAAACTGTCTACCCAAGCTACTTTACAGCACGAAAAAGACTGGGTGATGGGTTTTGAACCCTGGGACTCGATCAAACTCTACTATAGAAACCCCAAATACAAAGATTTTAATGAAGATGATGTAAAGCGGACTGGAGCCAACCTACCTATGAGCCAGCGAGATGTAAAGCTGAGCCTGGACCGCGAGCACCCCTTTCTTACTTTGCCAATTATCAACAATACCCGGCAGACCTTTTACATAAGATTGGCAGGAGCCCCCCATTTCAGCCATCAAATCACCCCCAGGCTTTATTCCAGAGCTTATATATTGGAGAAAAAACGAAGCGAGAAGTATTTACAAGGGCTGCACTTGGGCTTTATACTTACGATGGTGTTGTATAATTTCTTGATTTTTATTTCAGTAAGAGACTACAGTTACCTTTATTATGTGATGTACCTGTTGTTTTTGGGTACCATATTCATGACCAACGATGGCGACGGCATTGAGCTCATTTGGCAAGAGTTCCCTTGGTTAGATACTCACTTACCTTATTTTTTGCTTCCTCTGGTACTGATATTCAATACTACTTTTACCCGAACTTACCTGGATACCCGCATCAATAGCCCCAATGCCGATCGGGTGCCTAAGGTGATGATTGGTTTGATGATGGCGCTGTTGGCAAGTATCATCATATTTACCTTCACCCAACAAGGAAGTGTCTACATTCGTCAGTATTACTACATTTTTTATGCATTGGTGGCTGTGGTCATTACTGTCAACACCATTGTCGCTTTCAATTGCATTAAAATTGGTTTTCGGCCCGCCCGATACTATTTATTTGCCAATATATTTTTATTCATCAGCATTGGCATTGCTTTGCTGTACTTTTGGCGAGGAAGCATTTGGAATGGACAAATTGCTTTACAGATAGGTTCCGCTTTTGAAGCCATCTTGTTTTCTTTGGGATTGGCCGATCGTATCAATACGCTCAAACGCGACAAAGAATTGGCCAACGATCGTATTATACGACAGTTGAGAGAAAATCAGGAGATTCTCAAGGAAAACCAAGCTATAAAAGACCAAGCCAACGAAGAGCTGTCTCGCAAAGTAAGGGTGCGTACTGCAGAATTGGTAGAGAGAAACAAAGAAATTGAGATAAAAAATAAAAACATTACCGATAGCATACGTTACGCAAAAACCATTCAACGGGCCATTTTGCCCAACACCGAAAAGTTGTGTCAGGTATTCAATAATTACTTCTTGGTATACTTACCTAAAGACATCGTTTCCGGAGATTTTTATTGGCTGAGGCACTTTGCCGATGAGCAAAAAACCTTTATTGCAGTAGGAGATTGCACCGGGCATGGGGTGCCGGCGGCTTTTATGTCTTTGATTGGTACAGCTACACTCAATGAAACTGTAAACC
>CALDJV010001114.1 GCA_937899305.1 uncultured Cytophagaceae bacterium | reverse complement strand
CTTAAATTCGCTTTACTAACTATTTCAAATAAGCTTATTTTAAATGACCAAGTCAGGCAGTTTATTATTATTTATATTTATTCATTTGGTCTCCAATGGCTTTGCTCAAAATCGGCAATGGCGTGGCTTTGTGCCCCCTCAATACTATCCTTTTAATAGTTGTGTGATCAATGCCCGATTGGGTACTTCTAAATGCCCTAACCATATCCTTACCAAAGACATAGACAATGACGGAGATTTGGACATTATATTGGATGCCCGCCTCTACCAAAACCAATCTACCCAAGGACCCAAAACCAAGCAAGCCTCTATATTTATCAATCAGGGAGACGGCACCTTTGCCCCAGAAATACTTTTTAAGAAAAAAGATCAATACTCTTTTGTGTCAGATGTGGCTGATGTCAACCAAGATGGTATTCCAGACTTGGTTACTCATCATTTTTGGAAAAATGGCTTTTCACTGTATTTGGGCAAAAAAAACAAGGACAATTCATCATCAATTGCTTTTGAAGCTCCTCAGTTTTTCGCAACGAGTAGTCACGGAGGTGAAACATTCTTGGTTGATTATGACCAAGATGGCAAACTCGATATTGTCTCTGTCTCGTCTGGCACCATCGAAGCTGCCACCCTTCATTTGTTCAAAGGATTGGGAAATGGCACTTTTGCTACCAAAAGAAGTATTACTTCACCCAATGGTAAAATCTTTTCTCATTACAAAGCGTACGCAAGAGACCTCAATCAGGATGGGCAGATCGATTTTTTGGTGACAGACTCTAAGGCTTGGGTTGTTTTTTTACAAACGACAAAAGGCGAGTTTACAACTCATTGGCAGCGCACCCCGATTTCAATGCCTTACCCTGCCTGCTATTTGAATGCTGATACTACTCGTACTGCCTTCATTGGTTTTTGGGATGCTCAGAATGAATACTTGCATGGCTATCGACTTGATTCGGCAGGTAAATTTTCTCCAATTTTCCCCAAAGCCCCACTTTCTATACCCATCAAAGCAAGCAAAGAACGTATGGTAGTGGGTGACCTGGATCAGGATGGGCAGGTAGATATTTTAGGAGTGACCAAAACCAAACTATCCCGACAAAAACATCCCATTCACAATACGGCAAGCGATACTTTGTTTTATGCCCTTAGAAATACCGCTGGCCGTTTTTTTAAGCCTCAGTATATCCCACTTCTGGGAAAAATTGATCGAAAGAAATTCAGTTATCGCTTGGCGGATATCAATGGGGATCGCTGGCCAGACTTACTGGTGATTGAACACGGTATAGAAGAATTGGCGGTTTTTATAAACCGAGGAAATCAGGGCAAAAGTGCCAAGTCGATACGCAATATACCTCTGGACAAAATTCCTCAAAAGCAACGTTTACTACAAAAGCCCAACAAGCTCAATACCTATCGTTATTACCAAAAGCACATGTTGTTTGATATTTCCAATCAAAGTAATGTTTACAATCGAAGCTTGTTTTTATACGATCAAAAAATGATTCCAACTCGTTTTTTTGTAGATGGAGAAATTCACAATCTGGAAATTGCTTTACACAAAAAACTCAACCAGGCAATTATTCAATCAGGCGCGGCCCACTTGAAAATATACTTGGGGAATACCCCCGACTCAGTACTGAACAAAGATTACCAGAATTGGGAAGAAACAGTAAAAAAAATGACCTTGGTATATGATCGTGATCCAGCCAAAAACCTCAACACCAACTACTTGCCCTTTCGCAAGCACCCCAATGCACTTATCGATTTTGATTTTGATAACACCTTTATGTTTACCCCTTCCAAGGGAAAAAACTTATTGATGGCCATAGAATATGTCCAAAAAAAGCCGACCACCAATCTTACTGAATTTCAGGTGTTTCACAACCAGGGGGAACGCAAGCAAAACTATCATTTATTTACCCGAGGCAACGCCGATAGCATCAGCAATACCCTGACCCAATCTAACGGGTTACGCCCCATGTTTACCTTCAATAACAACTTTGACCTGCGCCTCACCAAGCTAAAAACTGACATTGGCCAAGAGCTAGAGGTAGATTATCACAATATTGACCTTACCTTGCAAAACATTCGAATTAGGGAAGCTGATTTTGCCAGGCACCCTCTCAAGATTCACTTGCGTAATACTGGACCAGAAAAAATTTCTATCCAGCCCATTGAAATCAACAAAGGAAAATTGGGCTTTTTTAGAGATACTACAATTAGTTTTTTCATCCCTGCCTTGAACACTGGAGGCTCGTATCAACTCACTGCCTATGTAGAGTCAGTAGACAACTATTTGGCAAATGATACCCTCCAAACTACGGTGCTCCTCAATAAAATCAACCTGCCGCATACAATGCAGGTCAAAAATGTTCACCCTCCTAAAGCCAAAAAATACGGCTGGACTGGGGTTGGAGTAAAAGAAAGCAGTTTAAAACAGAAACGCCGCTATGGGATACAATCGGTTATTTTTCCTTTGAAGGTAAACGATCGCCAATCCCGAATAGTCAGTCAAACATTTAAGGTTCCAGACCAGGATATTCAATTGAATTTTAAAATATTTGCCACCAACCGCTTATCCGGAAAGGTACGCCCTATGCAGGCCGATGATTTGCTCCGGGTAGGAATATCAAGTGATGGTGGACGTACTTTTCAAACGGTGGCCAATTATGGGCGCACCAACACATTGCCCCGTCAGGCCACTAATTGTAAAGTATCGTTGGCAAAATATGCCAACCAATATATTCAGATTGCTTTTTATGGTTTAGGAGGAACCACCAAGGGGCAATATGAGCTACATTTGAGCGAAGTAAAAATTGGAAAAAAAGCACATTGAGCTATGATAAAAACAATAATGATTCTGGCAGGCTGCACTATATTGATAAGTGCCTGTACTACAAATGATGACAAATCAGAATACACTCGTTACGCAAAAATAGATTTTAAAAATACTTACCAAAAATACGAAGTAAAGGACGGGTTTGTTAACTACCAAATCATCTACAAACATGCCGATCAATCGGTAGACACGGCTACTTACGAAGTGTATTTTAATGATTATGGAGCCGAAGAGTACATTCTTGAAAAATCTAAAAACGGTCAAACAGAATTTTACAAAAAAGACAGTACCCAATATCAAAGAAAGGAAAAAGAGGCCTGGTTTGAACAAAGTAAATCTCGGGAATTCAATTATTTGTTCGAAAAAATAATCACCAATGAAACCTCAAAGCATTACCAGGATTTTATGGTGGGTCTCCCCCTCAATAGCCGATACTTGGGCAAACGCTGTAATCAGTTTCAAAAGGGGCGTCTAAAAAATTCGTACGCTGCCAACGCCATTTATTATCAAGGCATTCCCATGAGTTACGCTTACCAAGATCCGATCGTTCAAAATAAACTCCAGGCCATTCGGGTAGATACCAACGTTCACTTTCCATTGGTGATCAAAGTCAAGTAAGGGAGGATGCAATAAATAGTCTCCTTAACATCGCTTTCCAATTTTTCATTGATCAAAAAATCACTTCACAATTGGGTAACCAAGTACGCACTTTTGCTCGCTCAGAAGCCGGTAGTGGATTATTTTCTAGGCGCAAGCTTTGCAAACTGGTTAAATTACCAAGGCAAGCAGGCAACGATCTCAGGCTATTGTAAGCCAAATCCAACTTCTGTAAATCCCCCAAATCACCAAGGCTTTCGGGTAAAGCATTTAGTTCATTGTAAGCCAACCGTAAACGTTGCAAATTGACTAAATTACCCAGACTATCGGGTAGTACAGTCAGTTTGTTTTCGTTTAAAATTAAATCTTGCAGCGCTGATAAATTACCCAGATCTTCTGGCAAAGAAGCCAACTGGTTGCCCATCAAACTGAGGGTTTGTAAGTTGACAAGCCCGGCCCAGTCTTTTGGCAAAGAGACCAAACGATTGTGAGACAAATACAACTGCGTCAGATTCACTAAATTATCCAGACCATTTGGCAAAACAGTTAAACGATTGTAAGTCAAATCCAACCTTTTTAGATTCGTCAAACCTTTGATAGTATCCGGTACCTGAGTGAGTTCATTTGATCTCACCGACAAGTACTGTAGGTGCATCAAGTCGCCCAACCCTTCTGGCAAGGCAGTCAAATGATTGAGCCGAATATCTAAGTCTAGCAAACTTTTCAAATCACCAATACGCTCTGGCAAAGTCATCAAGTCATTATCACTTAGATCTAACCGTTGCAAATTCATCAAACTACAAAACTCATCCGGCAAGAAACGAAGCTGTTGATAGCCCAAGTTCAATCTTCGCAAATTTCTTAACCTCCCTATGCTTGGAGGCAATGTTTGATGGCCTGACTGAGTCACATGAATTTCAGGCTGGTTCAGGGCCATAATTTGATCCACTCCAAAAGATTGATCATCCTGGCCAAACAATGCTTGATACAACGCTTGGTAATCGGCCAAGATAGATGCCCAATCAAGGCCGGGTAATCTTTTGGCCAATACCAGTGCCAATTGTACATTGGACACGTCGGGAGAGTAAAACAAACGCCAAAAATTGGCTAATTGATCTGTAACAACAGGGGCATTGCTCATTTTTATTGATAACTCGTTGAATACTTGATAAAAATCTATTCTGAATGATGAATAAGAATCACAAATATCGGATTTTTAAATGATAAGCCAACCCAAAAAAATCCAACAGGCAGCATTGCCCGTTCAATCATATATTTTGTAATACTTATTCACCTTACAAATGAATGCGGAAGTGAAGTACCGATAAATAAATCGAAACTCAAAGTTTGCCCAACTCAAGTTAATAAATATCCCTTATTTGCTTGCATAATCCATTGGCAGGCAACAAATTGCTGTTTCAAATTCAAATTTAAAACGAAGCATGACAAATCACTCATCAACAATAAATCCTCCAATAGCCGCCAAAAAACCAACCGAACTCACCAAACACGGTCATACCCGTATCGATCATTATTTTTGGCTCAACCAACGCGAAGATCAAGAAGTATTGGATTACCTCCAGGCCGAAAACAAATACACTCAGGACGTATTGGCGCATACTGAGGACTTTCAGGAAAAGGTTTTTCAGGAACTCAAAGGACGAATCAAGGAAAGCGACCAAAGTGTCCCTTATTTTCATCGAGGTTATTACTTCTATACCCGTTATGAAGAAGGCAAAGAGTACCCCATTCATTGCCGTAAGAAAGACAGCCTAGACGCCGAAGAAGAGGTGATGCTGAATGTCAACGAAATGGCTGAAGGGCACGATTATTATCAAATAAAGGGCGTGTTATTGAGTGAAAACCAAGATATCCTGGCATTTGGGGTAGACAATGTGGGGCGCCGCAAATATACCATTCATTTTAAGAATATGGTCACTGGGGAAATTTTGGAAGACAAAATTGCCAATACCAATGGGCAAATCGCCTGGGCGGCTGACAACAAGACTTTGTTTTATGTAACCAAAGATGAACAAACCCTGCGAGATGATACCATTTGGCGCCATGAACTCCATCGCCCCCAAAGCGAAGATGTCAAGGTTTTTGTAGAGGAAGACGATACTTTTGGTACTTATATATTCCGTTCTAAATCTAGAAAATATTTGATCATAGGCTGCTACAGTACCCTTTCTACCGAGCAACGGGTATTGGCGGCGGATAATCCTACGGGAGAATTTGTGGTAGTTACGCCTCGGGAGAACAACCACGAGTATAGCATCAGCCATTTTGAGGATAAGTTTTACATTGTCACCAATTGGGAGGCTACCAATTTCCGACTCATGGTGACCAATGAAAACACCCCTGGTAAAGACCACTGGGAGGAAGTAATTGCCCACCGAGAGGATGTCATGCTGGAACAAATTGAAATTTTCAGAAACTTTTTGGTGGTGGTAGAGCGCAAAAATGGCCTGGAACATTTGTGTATTCGCCCTTGGAATGGCGACCCATTGCATTATGTAGATTTTGGTGAATCGACTTATTCGGCCTGGACTAGCTACAATCCTGAGTTTGACACCGATGTACTACGCTATGGCTTCAATTCACTGATTACACCTCGTTCTACGGTAGACTACCACATGGTTAGCCGAGAAAAAACAGTATTAAAACAACAGGAAATACCGGGGGGCTACGACCGGGAGGCTTACGCTTCGGAACGGGTATACATCACCGCCCGTGATGGGGTAAAAGTACCCATGTCGATGGTTTATAAAAAAGGGCTACAAAAAAATGGTGAAAACCCTACCCTGCTCTATGGCTATGGATCTTATGGCATCAATGTTACCCCTGATTTTAGTTCTTCTCGCTTGAGTTTGTTAGACAGAGGCTTTGTATTCGCCATTGCCCACATTCGAGGCAGCGAAACAATGGGGCGTCCTTGGTACGAAGATGGAAAACTACTCAAGAAGTTGAACACCTTCCACGATTTTATTGATTGTGCTGATTATCTTGTCAATGAAAAGTATACTTCTCCCACCAAATTATTCGCGATGGGCGGCAGTGCAGGTGGTATGCTAATGGGAGGCATCATCAATATGCGCCCTGAGCTTTTCAAGGGCATTATCGCTGCAGTTCCTTTTGTAGATGTCGTGACCACGATGTTAGACGATAGCATTCCTTTGACTACGGGTGAATACGATGAATGGGGAAATCCCAATGAAAAGGAGTACTATGATTATATGCTGTCTTATTCGCCTTATGACCAGGTGGAAGCCAAAGATTATCCTCACATACTGGTAACTGCCGGGCTACACGATTCGCAAGTACAGTACTGGGAACCAGCCAAGTGGGTAGCCAAGCTTCGGGAACTCAAAACCGATGACCACGTTTTGTTGCTCAAAACCGACATGAGTGCCGGCCACAGTGGCAAAACCGGGCGTTTTCAACGTTTCAAAGAAATTGCCCTGGAGTACGTATTTATGCTGGATTTATTAGGCATCAAAGCGTAGATTTGACTTATTCATGAGTCTGTCTCATCATGTACTTTAAGTAGAATAATATTTTATACATTGTACCCTACCTGACAGGTTTTGAAAACCTGTCAGGTATAAATTTGCCAAAACTCCCTTTTTCTTAAATAAAATTTGGCAGTATAACACCAAGTTCTTGATACTCTAATACCCCGTCTTCTCTAACAAATTATCCAACACCGATAACATCGCCAAGGCCACCATCATGGCATTGTCGTACACTGGATCATCAGTTGATTTGATCTGATGGGTAATGTAGCGTTCTTCATCTTGTAATCGCTCCAATTGTTGGTTCAGTTGGCGAGCCGTTTTAGGGTCATTGGCCTGCTCGAGATCCTGTTTTACCTTTGCAATGTCATCTTCTACTTTTTGTAGATGCAAGGTGGTGACGGCATCCATGTACATCACATCTTCTAACTGTTGCAAAAGTCGATGCAAATAATCAAACTTGTTGCTATTTAGAATTTTATGAAAAGTGCGCCCCACATTGACCGAAAACTGGCTATCGATGAGTTGAGTAGCCAATAAGCGATTGGCCTTTTCTGGATGCAAGAGCATGGCCTCTATTTTATGCCAATCGGGAGAATTTAAAATAGAAGCGGCCCGGTTGGGCACAAAAAAGTAAAACATCAGCTTGAGCAACTCAGACTTGATTTGAGCAAAGTTGCGTGCTTCGACCAATGGATATATTTTAGCTGCAAGAGGTTTCGGCTTAAGTTCTTCGGGTTCCCACATTTGGGTGCAAAATTAATACTTCTTGCGCTTTTTTGGGTAAAAAACTTCAAAAGCTTTGTATACTGCCTGATGCAAAATGGTGGCATGGTCCTCAGTCAAGATAGGCTCATAATACACTTTCAGTTGTTTATTACCCGAATTTTTAAGGGCCTCTACCAATTGGTCGGCCACTTGATGCATCACGGGGTGTTCTTTGCCCAAAGATACATACACTCGTTTTTTCAGTGCTTGATGGTCTTTGAAATATTGGGCCGCCCCATTTACCAACTCCATTTTACTCCACCATAACGATGGGCTTACAATAATATAATCTTCAAACAAATCTGGTTTTTTCATCAAAAACTCGGTGGCCAACAATCCCCCCAAAGATTGCCCAATAATGGTTCGTTTTCCATTGGTTTTGTAGTTTTTTGTCACCAGAGGAACCACTTCTTTGGCCACATAAGCTATAAATCGAGCCGAACCTCCAGCTTGGGGCAAATCTTTTTTATCGGCTTTGTCAGAAGTAGGGTGGGTAAAATCACGGTAACGAGAACGCCCTTTGTTGGCAATGCCTACCACAATAGATTTGGGCAATAAATCGTACATGTTCATAAACTGAGCCAGCCCGGCAATGTGAGGAAAATCTTCGTGTGCACTCCCATCAAGCACATAAATGGTGGGGTAAGTCTGGGCTGAATCGGGATGATAGCCTTGGGGCAAATAGATGTTCAGGGTTCGTTTTTCGCCCAATGCCTGAGAGTTGATCTCTTCTACATAGGCAAAAGGCATTGCTTTTTTATTGGTCAACTGTTTATCCGTTTTTTGGGCTTGGGCAATGCTAGTAATCAGGAGTAATATAGCTAAAATAGAGCGTTGATGCATAATTTCTTGATTTTTGGCAAAACAACCATTAAAAAATGCATCAACCCAATGATTATTTGTCAACGACACCTGTTCATGGTATGCTACTATTTTAAATGTTTAGCAAAAAACCGCAGCGCCATATTGCTCACTTCATCATGAACGGCCGCGCGGTCTACTCCAGGCAGGTCTACGGTAATTGCGGGGGCTACCTTTTTCCCAAACGCGGTTGCTTCGTTTAAGAAAATATAATGATCGACCTGGTTGCCCAATAAATGCAACTGACTGGTTGCAATCAAACGATGATACACCTGGGCATTGCCCTTGATCGGAGTATTGGTATCGCCTCGGCCCGCTACAATGAGCAAAGGGGCCGTAATTTCCTTGGTTTGTTCGCTAGAGTGAAAACCAAAACCAATGGCTGGCGCCATTACAAAAAACGCTTTGATGCGGGGGTCTTTCACTTTGTTTTTGTACTTCTTATATGAGTTTACTACTTGTGGATCAGTGTCAAAATCGATGACTTCTTTGGTTTTAGGAAATTCGGGAGGCATCTCTCGCCCTGTTTCTCCAGTGTGATGTGCCCGATCTACGTAGCCGCCCGCCAATGCAATATTGGTATACCCCCCCAACGAAAATCCTACTCCACCAATGCGGTTTTGGTCTATTTGGCGGCCAAAGGTTTTATCTTTCAGAATTTGAGTCAGCACAAACTGGATGTCAATGGCTCGTTCCCACCACTTGACAAACTCTCGGGGTAACTTATGGAATGTGTTGTTGCCGTAATGATCCAGTGATGCCACAACATAGCCTTGTTTTACCAGTTTTTCAATCATCCAGGTCAGCGAAAAACGGTTGCCACCTGTGCCATGGGAAACCAAAAGCAGAGGGAGTTTACCCTTGGCCAAAGAGGCATTTTTTGTCGTGGGTAATACCTTAAATAATGCTTTACTGTTTTGTTTAAAGCCCTTTTTCTGAGCGACTTGATTTGTAGGGTACCATATTTCGGTAAGCAACGGGCGTTGGCGTGATTGATCGACGTATTTGATGGATTTTTGCCCGATTTGGTAGTTGTTTTGCCCCAAAGCAGCTTGGGCCAGCAAAATAACAGTAATGAATACAATATGTCTCATGGGTATTGATATGATTTGGTTCAGGGCCAGTCTTGCAAAGACATCTCCAGCTCATCATCTTTATGCTCACCAGAAACAGAAAAATCATCCTGCTTTTATCTCATAATCAAGCACTTATAAGAGAAAAACAGGATGGTAGTAAATAGTCAGTAATGTTTGAATAATGGATTGAAGCCAATAATGATTGTTCAAAAGCGGTCACTTTTCTGCATAAACGAACAATCTTTTGTCTTACTTTAAGGAAATCTTTTTGAACAACAGTTTTTCAAAAGCTTTTTTACTTTGACGCAAAGGCTGATCAGACTTGGCATAAACCATCAGCAGGGTTTCACCATCGCCAGTATACAAGGTATGCGTCAAGGCCCCCTTTTTTCGCTTGATGAGGTAGTACCCTTTACCAGCCTTGGTTTTTACTGCTTTTTTCTCGATAACTTCAGTACCCTTCTCTTTCATAGCAAGTTGTACTTGGTCTTCGCAAAACTTTTTAAAACTTTTGCCATCCAGCGTAGACCAAGGCATTTGCACAACTCTCACAAGTTTCGCCTCTTTGGTACCATTTGATATATATTGAAAGAAAACACCATTGTAGCTATCAAATTTAAAATCAGTGCCCGATAAATCAATCTTGAACTTCCGGACTTTATCCAGGTCTATTTTCTTACCTGCATCAATGTACAGTGATTTTAAGCAATTTAATATTTCTTCTTTTTCGTCTTCATCAGTAAACACCCCAATCACAAGCCAGGCAGAGCCCGGAATATTCATCATGATTTGTAACATTCCAATGCTACCTTTTTTTCCGGAGCCAGTCATAACGAGTGGCTGCCCCTTTACATTTTTTAATCGGGTGATTTCAGTTACTTTGAGCCCTTTTTTTTCCATCTCTTTCCGAGCATCATCCGTAGATATCTCAGAAAAATCAGGGTTTTTGGGTACCTTCATAAACATCAATAATGAAGCAGATCCGTCGGTAATGCCAGCAAATTCACCCGCCATTTCATAGTCTTCTGGCATAATCAAGTGAAAATTGGTGCCTTTGATTTGCTTGTGTTCCTCGGTAAGTTTTTGGGTAAACGTAAGCTCGCTTAACTGCGCCTGAGCCACCAGGTGAGCGAAGAGTAGGGATAAAAGAATAATTGTTTTTTTCATGATGTGTATATTTAAAAATTCATCGTCGCCTTCGTTTGTGGCTCCACAAACGAAAAATGTCTAGTAGTATGAAAATTCATCTAATCTACTCTTTTTATGCCATAACGATGGACATGAATTTATGAATAGTATCAAAGCACGCATCAAATATGAATTCTATTTCATAAGGTATCACCATC
>CALDJV010001113.1 GCA_937899305.1 uncultured Cytophagaceae bacterium | reverse complement strand
GTCAAAGAGTTTTCAATTCCAAAGGGGCTAAGAAAAACTGTAGAGTAATGAATAGTTGCATTTTAAATTGTGGTGTTTTGAGTTCAATTTTTAGGTATCGTTTTTTTGAAAAAACCATTGTTTCGTTAGAAACCCTGGGTACGCAAACATGACCCATCATTGTTATCTGCCAATATCCGCTCAAGTCACCCCATAATACTTCAAGTTTTATTTCAACACTTTGACTCTAGACAATAAGATACCAGGCTGGTTCGAAATGGCGCCATCATTTCAAATCCAACAATGCAGATGTAATGAAAAAAGATGAATGAATAGAATACCTCCTCTTAAGATATTTTATTCAGATGGAGTAGTAAACAGTATTACATAAGTCTGTTTTTAGTGGGTTTTACAATTATTAAACTTTCGTATTTTCAACATTGTACCCTAGTACTATATCAATGAGCACATCCCTCTCCCCTCAAATAAATCGTATTTCCTTTTTGCTCATACGCTACATCAAGGGTGTAGGCAATCCCCATAATGATGGAAGAAAAATTCGCATCTTTGAAGTTACCCGTAAGCTTGCATTGTCCTATAGCTGCCGACTCCAGCACAAAATGAACTCCCAAGTGTCTTTCCAAAATGGGTTTTACCTGAGCAAAAGACAGGTCATCAAATTTAAAATTATTGTCTTTCCAACCTACTACCGCCTCAGGCTCAAATGTGACTACCTTTTGTCGTTTTACTTTGGTGTGATATACCCACATTTGATTGGGTTTTAACTGTGCAATGGCTTCTTTGGCGTTAGTATTACGAGCATGTACTTCAACTGATCCTTCTATCAATGCTACTTGGGCAGTAGTATCATTGGGCAAGTCCCGGACATTAAATTTGGTTCCCAATACCTGAGTGAGTGACTGAGGGGTTTTTACCAAAAAAGGTTTTTTCAAATCTTTAGTTACTTCAATAAAAGCTTCTCCTTCTAAAAAGATCTCTCGACGGGTTTTGGCAAAAGTTTTTGGATACCGGAGTTTGCTCCCTCCACTTAAGATTACCTTGGTACCATCACTTAAGTAAACATTGAGTTTTTGTCCAACCTTGGTTTCTTTTTTTATCCAGGTGAGTGAGGTATTGTTGGGGGTTTTGTAATTGTAATACGCCCACAAAATGGCTGTACAAACCAATACTGCAGCAGCTACCATCGATAAACCACTACGCCAAGTCACAATGCGGTTCGATGCTTTATTATCAAAACTAAAGTCTGATTCTTTTGCCCGAATGCCTTGAGCTACCCGGGCGGTAATACTGCCAAGCTGTGATGCATTGTTGGTTGGCTTTGGAACTTCTTGCCACACTTTTTCCAGTTTGCGATAGGCTTTTTTATACTCTTTTTGTTTTATCAATCGCTCAAAAAGCGTTACTTCTTCGGCAGTCGCTTCTTTGGAAAGAACAAGGGTACATAGTTGTGAAAATTCTTCTGGACTCATTCGTGTTATATTTTTCTGGTCATACTATTCAACAATAGCCCATAATGGCAGTCCATCATTCATCACAGACTCGAGCCAATGCTTCAACAAATGGAAATTAAAAACTTCATTTATATATCATAAATCATGTTTCAATCTCACCAGAAAAAGTACTAGTGCCAACATTAAGTAATTGTTAAGAAAACAAGAGAATTCTATGGTTGTATTATGTCGCCAAATATTTGAGTAATAAGGGCAACGAGACGATTGCTATGAATGAAGTCGTCTTATAAAACCAGGCTCAACGTTGTCCTTCGGCTACAAATATGTATTGAGCTACTTTTTGAGAAATCATCAAAGCAGTAGTGGATTCGTCTACCTGAATCTCAAGTGATTCGTCGTATTCTACCTTGTCTAAAATAGTGATTACCGTACCAATATTAATCTTGAGCTTATTGAGGTGTTTAAGAAACAACGGGTCCCCTTCTTCTACTGCCAACACTTTGAAGGGTTGATGCAGAGGTGCTTCCTGCAAATTGATTTTTTTCCGTTGTGTAATCTCTCCTTTGGCATTGGGAATGGGGTCTCCGTGAGGATCATAAGCTGGGAACTCCAAAAACTCATCCAGTCGCTGAATAAGCATCGGAGATTGTATGTGCTCTAATTGTTCTGCGATGGTGTGTACTTCGTCCCAGGTAAACTTGAGCTTGCGAACCAAAAAGGTTTCCCACAACCGATGTTTGCGAACCAAATTGATGGCAATTTGCCTTCCTTGTTCGGTCAAAGTCACCCCTTTATACTTCATATGATTCACCATTTCTTTCTGCGATAATTTCTTGATCATATCGCTCACTGATGCCGCACTGATATTTATTTTTTTGGCAATTTCATTGGTACTAACCCCTCCTTTACCCTCTTGATTTTCAGAGAGTTGGTAAATAGCTTTCAAGTAATCTTCTTCGGTTAAACTAAGCATTCGCAACAAGAACAACGTTTTTTTACAGACAACAAAGTTAATAAAATTTTCAATTCGTACAGGCGCTTTTCTGAGCTTGATTGAATACTATTTTTTCAAAAAAGTAAAAACAATATACAAAGGTTCTGAGTTTTGTTGAATGTTTAGACAAAAAAGTAAAACAAAATACTAAACAAGCAGTTTTGTTAAATATTTTACGTACATTAAACCAGTAAAAGTTAAACAAAACAACGACTTACATCAAATATCTTAATCAAATGGCAAAATTAAAAGCACATATTATTGGAGGTGGATTTGCGGGATTGGCGACTGCTTCTTGTTTGGCTCAACAAGGCTATGAAGTAACCGTTTTTGAAAAAAATGAAAGTTTGGGAGGTCGAGCTCGTAAATTTGAGACAGATGGTTTTGTGTTTGATATGGGTCCTAGTTGGTATTGGATGCCAGATGTATTTGAGTCGTTTTTTGGAAAGTTTGGCAAATCGGCCAGCGACTATTACGACCTCAAAAGGCTAGACCCGTCCTATGCGGTTTTCTTTGGTAAAGACGATGTCGTGGAGGTTCCAGCCAACTTAGATGAGTTACATCAATTATTTGAGAAATTAGAACCAGGCAGTAGTGCCAAGCTAGCCAAATTTTTGAAAGAGGCTGCTTACAAATATGAAGTGGGCATCAATGATTTGGTCTATAAGCCGGGGCGCTCACTACGAGAATTTGTAGATATGCGATTGATTACGGGCGTTTTTCGCTTACAAGTCTTCAATTCCATTTACAGCCACATTCGCAAATATTTCAAAAACCCCAAATTAATTCAATTGCTAGAGTTCCCCATCTTATTTCTGGGTGCTACTCCCCGCAATACTCCTGCACTTTACAGCTTAATGAACTACGCCGATATCCAGTTGGGAACGTGGTACCCCATGGGTGGCATGCATAAAATTGTAGAAGGCATGGTTACTTTGGCCCAATCACTGGGAGTTAGATTTGAAACCAATGCAAATGTAGAAAAAATCGAGGTACAAGGTGGTCGAGCTACGAGCCTGATTATCAACAATCAAGCTCAAAATGCCGATGTTTTTGTAGGCGGAGCCGACTATCATCACGTAGAGCAACATCTACTTGAAGAAAAATATCGTAAGTATTCTGCCAACTATTGGGACAAACGCGCAATGGCTCCTTCAAGCTTGATATTTTACTTGGGGCTTGATAAAAAACTGAAAAATCTTCACCATCATAATTTATTTTTTGATAAAGAGTTTGAGCAACACGCTATCGAGATATACGAACAACCCCAATGGCCTAGCAACCCTTTGTTTTATGTGTGTTGCCCATCTATAACCGATGCCAGTGTGGCACCCGAAGGCAAAGAAAACATGTTTATTTTGGTACCCGTAGCGCCGGCATTGAAAGACGATGAGGCTACCCGTGAAAAATATTACCAATTGGTCATGGAACGATTAGAAAGTTTAACTGGGCAAGCCATCAAAGAACACGTCATCTACAAAAAAAGCTATGCTCATAACGATTTTGTCCGTGATTATAATTCTTTCAAGGGCAATGCTTATGGTTTGGCCAATACACTGCGTCAAACCGCGATTCTTAAACCATCGCTCAAAAGCAACAAAGTAAGTAACCTATATTTTACTGGGCAGCTCACTGTTCCTGGTCCTGGTGTACCACCATCGCTTATTTCGGGGCAAGTGGTTGCCAAAGAAATAGTTAAAGCATTTAATTAACTCATCAAACTCTTCAATGCATGAAATCTCTTTACGACAAAGTCTCTTTCAAGTGTAGTAAGTTGGTAACCAACAACTACAGCACTTCATTTTCGCTGGGCATTAGCTTTTTATCCAAAAAGTTTCGTAAACCCGTATACGCCATTTATGGTTTTGTTCGGTTTGCCGACGAAATCGTGGACACCTTCCACGATTATGACAAACATGACTTGTTGGATCGCTTTAAGGCCGAAACCTACCAGGCCATCGAAGACAAAATAAGTTTGAACCCAATATTGAACAGTTTTCAGCAAACAGTGAATGATTTTCACATCGAGCGAGAACTGATTGATACCTTTCTGAAAAGTATGGAAATGGACTTGACCGGGATTAGCTATGATCAGGACGGCTACGAAGAGTATATTTTGGGTTCTGCCGAAGTAGTAGGGCTGATGTGTTTGCGGGTTTTCTGCAACAGAGACAAAGCCATGTACGAATCGTTGAAATATGGTGCCATGCGCTTGGGTTCAGCCTTTCAAAAAATTAATTTTTTAAGAGATCTCAATCAAGATTACAAGGAATTGGGTCGTACTTATTTTCCTGGGGTAGACATCAGTCAATTTGGCGAAATTAATAAACGCAAAATAGAAGAGGACATCGAGCAAGATTTTCGCGATGGTTACGATGGGATCAAACGATTACCCAAGGATGCTCGTTTTGGAGTATACATGGCTTACGTTTATTATTATTCGTTATTTAGAAAAATACAGAACATCCCTCCTCGTAAGATTATGGATGAGCGCGTTCGCATTTCGAACCGACGCAAATACATGCTGTTTTTTAGCTCTTATGTACGCCACAGTTTGAATTTGATCTAGGGATAGGACAAGCAAATATGCAGGATATTGATATCAACGAAATCCGACTTTTATATAAAAACGCTTCAAAAAATAGCCGAAAGTGCGATGAGTTGTACCAAAAACTTGACTTTAAAGAAGTAGAGCAACACCCCATATTTTTGGGTTACCGAGGAGCAACCCAAGCCATTAGAGCCAAGCATAGTTTCTTTCCTCATTTGAAATATGCTCGTTTTAGAGACGCCATGCATATTCTAGACCGAGCCATCATCAAGGATGAACACAGTGCCGAACTTCGTTTTTTAAGGTTTACGATTCAAACCAACAGCCCGGCTCTTTTTAATTATAAAGGCCAAATTCAGGAAGACAAAAGCATCATGACCGATACTTTGTCTCAAACCGAAGCGGATCAAGACCTGATAAAAGTCATTGCTACGGCATTGTTTGAGTCTGATGCAACTACCAAAGCAGAGAAAGATTTGGCAAAAGAACATTTAGATAAGCTATAATAAAAGAATGAAATATGATTGAAGAAAAAGTGATTTTAGTCGACACTCAAGACAATGAAATAGGAACCATGAATAAGCTGGAAGCGCACCAAAAAGGAGTACTCCACCGCGCTTTTTCTATTTTTGTATTCAACGATCAAAACGAATTAATGCTCCAACAACGTGCTCAGCACAAGTACCATTCTGGAGGACTATGGACCAACACCTGCTGCAGTCATCCTCGCCCTGAAGAAGTACTACAAGAAGCAGTACATCGACGTTTAATAGAGGAAATGGGGTTTGATTGTGACCTTTCTTACACTTTTAACTTTACCTACCAGGCCCAACTCGACAATGAGCTTACCGAATATGAACTAGACCATGTATTTATTGGGCACTACAGCGGTGAGCCTCAAATTAACCGAGAGGAAGCTTGTAACTGGCGTTTTATGAATTTAGATGAAATTGAGCGCCAAATGCAAGCCCATCCCGATCTTTACACCGAGTGGTTTAAGATCATTTTGAATCATCATAAAAACGAATTTTTAACCTTAAGTTCCCGATAATAAGTGAAGGCAGTCATTGTTGGTGCGGGCATTGCAGGCATTGCCACCAGTATTCGTTTGGCAAATCTAGGGTACGAAGTAGACGTATTTGAAGCCAATGATTATCCAGGAGGCAAACTCACGCAATTTGAGCAAGCAGGGTTTCGGTTCGATGCCGGCCCCTCTTTGTTTACAATGCCTTTTTTGGTAGATGAACTTTTTACCCTTTCGGGCAAAGAGCCCCGTCACTATTTCAACTACGAACGTTTACCCATCGTTTGTAATTATTTTTATGAAGACGGCACGCGGCTCCACGCCTTTGCTGATCATCAAAAATTTGCTCAAGAGGTAGAACAAAAGCTGGCGGTACCTGCCACCCAGGTAGAGAAACACCTGCACAACAGCGCCGAAATTTTTGAGCATACCCATCAGCTATTTATGGAACAATCGCTCCATCAGTTCAAAAACTTTCTCAATTTTGATACTTTGGTGAGCATTGCCCATATGTACAAAATGCATATATTCAGCACCATGCACGAGGTAAATGAACGCAAGCTCAAAAATCCTCATTTGGTACAATTGTTCAACCGATACGCCACCTACAATGGTTCTAACCCTTACAAAGCCCCCGGTATTCTCAACATCATTCCTCACCTGGAGCATAACTTAGGAGCTTACCTGCCCGAAGGTGGCATGCATAGCATTACCCTTAGTTTGGTCAAACTGGCCATTGAATTAGGCGTTCAGTTTCATTACGGGCAAAAAGTAGAACAAATTATTGTAGCCCCCAAACCCAAGCAAGCTAAAGGCATCAAAGTAGATGGCACCCTGCACCACTACGATTTGGTGGTGAGCAATATGGATGTCGTGCCCACCTATCGTTATTTGCTCTCGGGCGAAAAAGCCCCCGAAAAAACCCTGAAGCAAGAGCGCTCCAGCTCGGCGTTGATCTTTTATTGGGGGATGGATAGCGCGTTTCCTGAGTTAGATGTGCATAATATCTTATTTGCCGAAGACTACAAAGCCGAATTTGATCATATCTTTGACCTCAAGCAGGTATACCACGATCCCACGGTGTACATCAATATTACTTCTAAACGTGCCAAGGAAGATGCTCCAGCCGGAGGCGAAAACTGGTTTGTAATGGTCAATGTTCCAGGTAACCAAGGGCAAGATTGGGATGCTTGGATCAGCAAAACCCGGGAAAACGTCATTCAGAAAGTATCGCGCATGCTAGGCAAAGACATTCGCCCACTCATTGCCACCGAAGCCATCTTGGATCCCCGTAGCATCGAGCAAAAAACGGCTTCGTTTCAAGGGTCATTGTATGGTTCGAGTTCAAATAATCGTTACGCGGCTTTCTTACGCCACCCGAATTTTTCGCGCAAAATCAAAAATTTATACTTCTGTGGAGGAAGCGTACATCCTGGTGGTGGCATTCCTCTTTGTTTGTTGTCGGCCAAAATTGTTGGCAATATCATTCAGCAGCGACATGGCAAAGCAAAAGTTCGGTTTTCGACCAGTAAAAAATAAATCATGAGTTTGAAATTAAAAAGGTTGGCCATTTTTCTGGTAGTAGTGCATGTATCGGGCATCTTTGGATTCCATTCTGGCTTTGCCGAATATTTTATTGCCCTTACTCCGCTCAACTTGTTGTTGTCGGCATTTGTATTGCTCAGCGGGCACCAGGATTTTCAACCACGTTTTTGGCTGTTTTGTGCCACTTGTTTTGTTACTGGTGTAGTGGTAGAGCTCATCGGAGTACAAACTGGGGTCTTGTTTGGAAGCTATCAATATGGAGCTACCCTGGGCTGGAAAATCTTGGGTACCCCGCTTATTATTGGCGTCAATTGGTTTATTCTAGTCTACAGTTCGGGGTCAGTCATTCATCGGTTGCAACTACCTGTAGTAGTCAAAGCCGCCCTCAGTGCAGCCATCATGGTAGCCTTGGATTACCTGATAGAGCCCGTAGCCATGAAATACGATTTCTGGAACTGGCACCGTGGAATTATTCCTTTACAAAACTACTTGATGTGGTTCATCGTGGCTTTTGGATTATTGTTGTATTTTCACCGCGCCCAATTCAAAAAAGACAATCAATTGGCCATTGTACTATTGCTGGTACAAGCAGCCTTTTTTGGAATATTAAATATTTACTAACTGGTTTTTCGCAGTGACTTTCTTTGGAAAATTTACAAGAAGTACAATTATGAATGCGCCAGCCAGACTCGGCATTTAGTCTGTCAGCGTTAAGAACTTGAGTAATGAAGCCGT